>JAEUJH010000355.1 GCA_016794825.1 Gemmatimonadota bacterium | reverse complement strand
TGCCCTGGCGGGGAGACGGATTCATGAGTCGACTTCCTTTCGATTGAGTTCGCGTCGCAGCATCCGGCGAGCGCGATGCAGGCGTGACTTGACGGTCCCGATCGGAATCTCGAGCGCCTCGGCGATCTCGGAGATCGACAGCTCGCGGAGGTAGAACAGGGTCAGGGCCTCGCGCTCGATGGCGGGCAGGCGCGCCAGTTCCCGCTCCACGGCGGCAAGGTCCCGTTCGAGGTCATCGGCGGCCGCCGGATCGGGCGGTTCGCGCTGTTCGGCTTCTTCGATGTCGGTCAGGACGACCGCGTACTTCTTCCGGAGCGTGTCGATCCAGGTTCGATGCGCGATCCCGAAGATCCAGGAACGCACCCTGGCAGGGTCACGGCGCCGTCCGATCCCGCGCAGGACCCGGAGCCAGACATCCTGCGCCAGATCCTGGGCCGCGTCGTCGTCGGTCAGGTGCCGCAGATACTGTCCGATCGGCCCGTGCCAGCGGCGGATCAGCTCGTCGAACGCCGCCCGTTCTCCCAGTTGGCACCGGACGGCAATCCACTCGTCCTCGAGGGCACGGCGCGCGGCCGAATCATCGTCTCCCACATTGGCCTCCGGCCGGGTCAGTCAATGAGTCGGCCAAGGGGGGAAAAGGTTCATCGGGCGGGGCGGCTTGAAATGAACGAGCCTCCGAGAACTCGGCAGAACCGAGTGCCAGGAGGCCCGAAGGTGCAGGAGTGGCTAGGGAGGGAATCGAACCCCCGACACGCGGATTTTCAGTCCGCTGCTCTACCAACTGAGCTACCTAGCCCTGGAAGGGCGGGGAATATAAGCCGGCATCCGCTGGACTGCCAGTCGGCCAACCGCCCGGGCCCCCTGAGCCAACTCCTTGGTATTCAAGCGGTTGTGACCGGCCCCCAGATCAGAACGGCAGGGTCCCCTCCGCCACCATCGCGGCGATCGACTCCTCCAGGGCCGCCACGGTGCTCGACACCGCCGCCTCGTCGTGGGCGGCCGAGAAGCAGAAGGCCTCGCCCCGCATCGACGCGACGCCCCGGACCAGGAGGTGGAGATCGAGTCGCTGATGGAGAGGCGTCTTGGCCGGGTCCATCAGCCGGTCGACCGCCGCCGGCGCCTCGGTATCGTCGGCCGGATCCTGGTCGATCGGGCCCAGGTACAGGTGGACGATCGACCGGCCGTAGCATCGGGCGTTGGCGCCGATCCGCCGGAACATGGCGTTGGCGTCGCGACGGAACCGGTCGGCCGCGGCCCGGGCGGCCCGCTGCGGCGCGCCGCCCGGATAGAGCGAGCAGGCGGCGATCCCGGCGGCGCAGCTGATCGGGACGGCGTTCCAGGTTCCGCCGTGGACGACCCGCCGGTCGGCCGGCGCGGCGCCGCTCAGCACCGACATCACGTCCGCCCGGCCAAGGAGCGCTCCCGCCGCCAGGCCACCGCTCGCGGCCTTGCCGATGGTGGAGAGATCCGGCGTCATGCCGACTACCGACTGCCACCCGCCCGGCGCTTCGCGGAATCCGGTCACGACCTCGTCGAGCAGCAGCAGGGTCCCATGCCGGCGGCACAGGTCCGGGAGGGCCTGGAAGAACTCGACCTTCGTCGGCACTCGGCCGGACACCCGGCCGCCCCCGCCTTCGACCAGCACCACCGCGAACTCGCCGCTGGCCAGATGCCGTTCCACCAGGGCCGGATCGTTGGCGGGAATGACGGTGACCTGATCGTCGAGCGCCCCGGGCGAGCCCTTTGGCGCCAGTTCGTCGGCCCAGCCGTGATAGTTGTGGAGGAATTTGAGCAGCTTCCGGCGCCCGCTATGAGCGCGGGCCACCCGGATTCCCATCTGGTTGGCTTCCTGGCCCGAGGCGCAGAACTCGATCCGCTCGGCCGCGGGCATCAGCCCGCGGATCCGTTCCGCCCATTCGACTTCGAGTTCGTGGTTGTCGCCGTAGTGGAGGCCCAGCGCCGCCTGACGCTGGATGGCCTCGACCACGGCCGGGTGCGAATGGCCGAGCACCAGCGAGCCGTGGCCGAGCACGTAGTCGACGTACTCGTTGCCGTCGACGTCCCATTTCCGCGCGCCGGCCGCGCGGACGATGTAGGGGCGAAACGGGTTGTGGATGCGGGAAAAGTGGGTGGCGCCCTGCGCGGGAAACAGCTCGCGGGCTCGGACGTGAATCTCGGCGGACCGAGGGTGCTTCCGCCGATAGGCCTCGATCAGCGCGTCGGGATTGGACACGAGTGTTCCCTGGGTTGGGCGCGCGGGAATTCTGCCACCGGCGCGGGGCTTTGACCAGTCGCGTGGCGGTTCTTGCGTTCGGCCGTGGCGTCGGTAGCTTGCTCGGAGTCCCCTCGACAACCCGGAGTTCCCGATGCCGTCCGCTCGCCCGCTCATGGCCGCGCTGGTCGCCCTGGTCGCTTCGCTCTCGTCGGCGACGGCGCAGACGCCCGTCGCCAATCGCCTGACCATGGAGGATTACCTCGAGGCCGAGGCGCCCCGGGACTTCTTCCGGGGCGGCGGTCCGGAGATCTCGCCGGACGGAAAACAGATCGCCTACTCCCGGTGGTGGATCGACAAGATGACCGACCGGTGGAAGCAGTCGATCTGGCTCGTCAACGCCGACGGGACGAAGAACCGCTGGCTGGTCGACGCCGGGGGCCACAAGTGGTCGCCCGACGGAACCCGCCTGGCCTACGTCAAGCAGGGCGAACCGAGCGGAGCCCAGATCTTCGTCCGCTACATGGACGCCGAGGGGGCGGTGACCCAGATCACCCGCCTCGACACGGGCCCCGGCAACCTGACCTGGTCGCCCGACGGTCAGTGGATCGCGTTCACCGCGATGGTTCCGGAAGCGTCGAAGTGGAGCACCGCCATTCCCGGCAAACCGGCGGGCGCCTCGTGGGCGCCGCCGCCCAAGGTGGTGGATCGGCTCCAGTACCGCTCCGACTGGGCTGGCTACGTCGACCAGGGCCGGACTCAGGTGTTCGTCGTGCCGGCCGGCGGCGGAACGCCGACCCAGCTCACCGAGGGACCGTGGAACCACGGCCAGCTGGCCTGGTCGCGCGACGGCAGCGAACTCCTCTTCAGCACGCTCCGGGTCCCGAAGGCGGAATATCAGTGGCGGGAATCGGAGATCTACGCGGTCAACGTGCGATCCAAGGTGGTTCGCCAGCTGACCACTCGAAAGGGCCCCGATTTCGGACCGGTGGTCTCTCCGGATGGACGACTGGTGGCGTATCTGGGCTACGATTGGACCGACGACACCTACATCACCAACAAGCTCTACGTGATGGGGATCGACGGATCCAATCCGCGGCGAATCGACGGAACGCTGGATCGATCGCCGGAGAATCTCTCCTGGGCCGCCGATGGCAGCGGGCTCTACTACGTCGCGAGCGATCGGGGGCAGAGTCAGCTGTTCTTCGCGGCGGTGACGGGTGGTGAGCCGAAGCGCCTCACCACCGGCGACCACATGCTGACGGCGCTGAGTCTGTCGCCGGGCGGGGCGGCGGCCGCCATCCTCAACACGGCGGCGTCGCCCGGCGACATCGTGGCCTTCGACGTGAAGGCCCCGAACCCGCGGCGGATCACCGACCTCCATGGCGACATCCTGGCCGGCAAGCGCCTCGGCACGGTGGAAGAGATCTGGTATCCGTCGGTCGGCGGCCTCCGGGTGCAGGGATGGGTGGTCAAGCCGCCGGATTTCGATCCCGCCAAGAAGTATCCCTTGATGCTGTCGATCCACGGCGGACCGCACGGGATGTTCGCCAGTTCCCTCACGTACATGTGGTGGGAATGGCAGATCTACGCCGGCATGGGGTACGTGGTGCTCTTCACCAATCCGCGGGGCAGCTCCGGTTACGGCAGCTCGTTCGGCAACGAGATCAAGAATGCCTACCCGGGCAAGGACTATGATGACCTGATGGCGGGCGTCGACACCGTCATCAATCGCGGGTACGTCGATACGAGGAACATGTTCGTCTACGGCTGCAGCGGCGGCGGGGTGCTGACGGCCTGGGTGGTCGGGCACACGGACCGGTTTGCCGCGGCCTCCTCGGAGTGTCCGGTGATCAACTGGATGTCGTTCGTCGGCACCACTGACGGGCCGGGGTGGTACTACAACTTCGCCAAGTTTCCGTGGGAGGATCCCTCGGAGCACCTCCGCCGTTCGCCGCTGATGTACGTGGGCAACGTCAAGACGCCGACGATGCTGCTCACGCCGGAGGGCGACCTCCGGACCCCGATGCCGCAGACGGAGGAGTATTACATGGCGCTCAAGATGCGCCAGGTGCCGACGGTGATGGTCCGGCTCCAGGACGAGTGGCACGCCTACTTCAACCGGCCCTCGAACTTCCTCCACACCATTTCGTTCCGGGAAAAGTGGTTCCAGACGTACAAGAACGGGGAGAAGCCGCTCCCCTGAAACCCGTTCGTCTCGCGATCGCCGGGCTCGGCAACGTCGGCCGGAACTTCCTCGCGATCCTCCAGAGTCAGGCCGACCTGCTCGAGCGGGACGGCCTGACGATCCGGGTGGTCGGCGCCGCTGATTCGGGCGGCGCCGCGATCGATCCCGACGGCCTCGACCCGGCCCTGCTGGTGGCCACCAAGCAGGCCGGCCGCTCGGTGGCCCGCCTGCCCCGGGTCGGCCGTCTCGACCTTCCGCTCGGCGATCTTCTCGACGCGGCCCGGCCGGACCTCTTCTGCGAGGCGACGCCGGTCGATCTCCGGACCGGCCAGCCCGGACTCGCCGCGGTGCGCCACGCGCTGACGCACGGCATTGCCTGCGTCCTGGCCAACAAGGGACCGCTGGCGCTGGCGTTCCAGGAACTTGCCGCCCTGAGCGATCTGGCCGGGCCGGGCAAACCCGGGCTCCGCTTCTCCGCCTGCGTCGGTGGAGCCCTGCCAACCGTCAATCTCGGTCGCCGCGATCTCGCCGGGGCGCGGATCACCGAGATCGAGTGCATCCTGAACGGAACCAGTCAGGGCGTCCTGCGCGCCATGGAGGCGGGGCATTCGTTCGACGACGCGGTGGCCGAGATGCAGCGGCGCGGGGTGGCGGAAACCGACCCGAGCCTCGACGTCGACGGCTGGGATCAGGCCGTCAAGCTGGTCATCCTCGCCAACGCCGTACTGGGCCGGCCCACGGGCCTCGGCGACCTGACCGTCCGCGGCATCCGCGACGTGACGGCGGCCGAGTTGCGCGCCGCGGCGGCCCGGGGCGAGCGGCTCGTCCTGCTGGGCCGAGCCCGGCGTGACGCCGCCTCGGGCGACTGGCGGTTCACGGTCGAGCCCACCTGCCTGCCGGGAGCGCACCCCCTGGCGCGGATGGGCGCCGACGAGATGGGGATCGTCTACCGCACCGACATCAGCGGCATCATCCACGCCACCTCCGAAGAGGTCGACGCCGTGCCCACCGCGGCGGCCATGCTCCGCGACGTACTCGAGCTCCATCGACTGGGCGCCCTGGTCCGGGCGTGACCGGCCTGGCCGGGTCCAGCCCGGTCGTTCATGGTTTCTTCAACCGCCGACCGCTACGTTCCCCACTCGCCCCGCCCTCGAGGACCCCGTGATCAAGCTCCGCCGTCTTGCGGCCGCGACCACTCTGGCGTTCCTGCCGGTCGTCGTCGCCATCGCGCAGCCGCCCGCCGCCGCCAATCAGACCGAACTCCGGAACCGTCGCTGGGCCATCGAGCGGGAACTCGAGAAGGTGGCCGTCATCGAGCGAAAGCTGATGGTGCCGATGCGCGACGGCGTCCGGATGGCGGCGGACGTCTACTATCCGAAGGACGCGTCCCGCAAGCACCCCGCGATCTTCGTCCGCACGCCGTACAACTTCAACTTCTGGGACGTTCGGCTCGGCGCGCCGCGCGACATGAGCACCATCCTCGACGCGATCAAGCGCGGCTACGCCTGGGTCGACATGAACGAGCGGGGCCACTTCTTCTCCGAGGGCAACTACGACATCCTCGGCGCCCCGGTCAGCGACGGGAGCGACGCCATCAGCTGGATCTCGTCGCAGCCGTGGTCCAACGGCAAGGTCGGCACCATCGGCTGCTCCTCCACGGCCGAGTGGCAGATGGCGGTGGCGGCGCTCGGCAACCCGAGTTACTCGACCCTGATCGCCCAGGGATACGGAGCGGGGGTTGGCCGGGTCGGTCCTTACTTCGAACAGGGGAACTGGTATCGCGGCGGCGCAGTCCAGATGCTGTTCATCGCGTGGCTCTACGGTGAACAGAACCAGGTTCGCCCGATGTTTCCGCCCAATACCTCGCGCGCCGACCTGATCCGGGCCTCGAAGTCATTCGACCTGGCGCAGCAGCTTCCGCCAGTGGACTGGGCCAAGGCGCTGGCTCATCTCCCCTCGATGGACATCCTGAAGGCGGTCGACGGGCCGGCCGGCATCTTCAGCGATTCGATGCCGGTCCCGACGGGCGGGGCCATGATGAAGCGGACGCCCAACGACTCCGCCTGGTATCGCGGCGGCCTGTTCCATGACGACATGACCATCAACGTGCCGGGACTCTGGTTCATGTCGTGGTACGACGTCTCGGTGGGGCCGAACCTGGCGGTGTACAACCACGTCCGGAAGACCGCCAGGCCGGAGATCGCCAATCAGCAGTATGCCGTCATCGCGCCAGTGCTCCACTGCTCGTACAAGCGCGCCACCGAAAACACCGTGGTGGGCGAACGGAGCATGGGCGACGCCCGACTGGACTACGACGCGCTCACCTACGGGTGGTTCGACATCTTCCTCAAGGGAGAGAAGAGCGCGCTGCTCGACACCCTGCCCAAGGTCCGCTACTTCACGATGGGCCTGAACAAGTGGCAGGCGTCCGACACCTGGCCGCCCGCCGGCGCCGGGCCGCTCACCTATTATCTGTCGAGCAACGGGAAGGCCAACAGCCGGTTCGGCGACGGCACCCTCAGCCTCAAGCCGCCGCCTAGCGACAAGCCCGACGGATTCCAGTACGATCCGATGAAGCCGGTCCCGTCGCACGGCGGGAACGTCTGCTGCACCGGGAACGCGGTGGTGGGTGGATCGCTCGATCAGCAGAAGATGGAAGAGCGGAACGACATCCTGGTCTATACCACGGATGCCCTTGCGGAGGGGATGGAGGTCAGCGGACCGATCGACGTCACCCTGTTCGTGTCGTCGGACGCCAAGGACACCGACTTCACCGTCAAGATCGTCGACGTCTATCCCGACGGACGGGCCTACAATCTCGACGAGACGATCCAGCGGGTCCGGTATCGGGAAGGCAACGACAAGCCCGAGACCCGGATGGAGCCCGGCAAGGTCTACAAGGTGGCGCTCCAGCCGATGACGACCAGCAACTACTTCGCGCCGGGGCACCGGATCCGGATCGAGGTGTCGAGCAGCAACTTCCCCCGGTTCGACCGGAACATGAA
>JAEUJH010000352.1 GCA_016794825.1 Gemmatimonadota bacterium | reverse complement strand
TCGCGAGCATCGGGAATCAGCGGCCCCGCGATCCCGAGCCGACCGACCGTTCGCTTGACCCCGGCCGAATCGACGGCGTCCTCGGGGGCCGGCGTCGCGGTGATCGTCACCCGCCCCCCGGCCCGACCGACGACCCGGGTGACCGGCTGGTCGGCCCGCGCCTCGATCCGGCTCACCATGTCGCGCCACTCGCGGATCGGCTCGCCAGCGAACGTCACCACCGTATCGCCCTCGGCCAGACCGGCCTTGGCTCCCGGCCGGCCGGCCACCACGGTCCCGATGACCGGAGGCAACCACGGCCGGATGGCGCGGACCGCCTGCCGCCGTTCGGCTTCGACCCCGCGCGGCACCGACACGACGCGGCCGCCATCCAGCCCGATCCGGACGCTGTCGCCCTCGGCCAGCCACGACCGCTGGACCGCCTGCCACGAGGAAACCGGCGCGCCGTCGATCGACACGATCCGATCGCCGTACTGGAGCTGCCGGAGCGACTCCGCGCCAGGCGGGAGGCCGGCGCTGTCCACCGCGGCCACCACCGTCGACGGGAAGATCGGGATGCCCTTGAAGTAGACGAGCCCGGAGAAGACCAGCCAGGCAAACAGGCCGTTCATCACCACGCCGGCCAGGATGACCACCATCCGAACCCAGACCGGCTTGGCCTCGAACATCCGGTCGGGCGGAACCTCGACGCCCGCCTGCCCGCCTTCGAGCGCCGATCCGGCGTCCTCGAGGGCGCTCGCCATCTTGACGTAGCCACCGAGCGGCAGCCACGACACCGAGTACTCGGTCTCGCCCCGGCGGAACGACAGCGCCCGGATCGGAGCCCCGAGGCCAAGGGAGAATCGGTGGACGTAGATGCCGGCCCACTTGGCGGCCAGGAAGTGCCCCAGCTCGTGCACGAACACGAGCACACCGATGACCACCAGGGTCGAGAGAATCGTCAGACCAGCCCCGCTCATCCGGCTTCCTTCTCCGCCGCGGCCCGGGCCCACCGGTCCGCCGCCTTGACTGCTTCGAGGTCTCGGACCGGTTCGATCCGATGCCGGCCGAGGACGGCGTCGATCACCTCGGCGATCCGTCCGAAGGGTAACCGGCCCTCGAGGAACCGCGCCACCGCGACCTCGTTGGCCGCATTGAACACGGCGGGCGCGGTGCCGCCGGCCCGGCCCGCGGCGACGCCGAGCGCAAACGCCCGAAACACGTCGACCCGAACCGGTTCGAACGTGAGCGGCCCTGCCACCACGGGGTCGAACCGGCGGACGCCCCCGTCAGGCAGTCGCTCCGGATAGGTCAGGGCGTAGAGGATCGGGAGTTCCATCGACGGGAAGCCGAGCTGCGCGAGCACGCTGCCGTCCTCGAACTCGACGAAGCCGTGCACGACGCTCTGGGGATGGACGACCACCTCGATCGACTGGTAGGGCACCCCGAAGAGGAAGTGACCTTCGATGACTTCGAGGGCCTTGTTGGCCAGGGTGGCGCTGTCGACGGTAATCTTGGCGCCCATCCGCCAGGTCGGATGGTTGAGGGCCTGGGTGACCGTGGCGGCGGCCACCCGATCGGCGGGCCACTCCCGGAACGGCCCCCCGGAGGCGGTCAGGATGATCCGCGACACCGGCGACGGGCGTTCGGTCAGGCACTGGAGGATGGCGCTGTGCTCGGAATCGACGGGCACCAGTTGCCCGCCGCCTTCCACCCGGGCCCGCTCCACCAGTTCGCCAGCCGCGACCAGCGACTCCTTGTTGGCGAGCGCCACCCGCTTGCCCGCCCGGAGCGCGGCCAGCGTGGCCTCGAGGCCGGCAAACCCGACGACCGCGTTGACGACGATGTCGACGTCCGGCCGGCAGGCCGCCTCGATCAGACACGACGCGCCCCCACCATCATCGGCGGCCAGCGCCGAGTAGCGAGGCTCCCATTCCCGGGTCTGTTCCGCGAGGCGGGCGCCGTTGGCGCCCCCGGTCAGCGCGATCAGCCGAAAGCGATCGGGATGGCGCCGCAGCACCGCCAGGGTCGAGCAACCGATCGAACCGGTCGACCCGAGGACCGCAACTCCGCGCATCCCGTCGCTCAAATGACGCCGAAGAGCCGATAGAGCATGGCCGCGATCGGGACGACGAAGTAGAGCGCGTCGAACCGATCGAGGACGCCTCCGTGCCCGGGGATCAGGCCGCTCGAGTCCTTGACCCCGGCCTCGCGCTTGAACAGCGACTCGGCCAGGTCGCCCACCTGAGCCGCCACCGACAGCACCAGGCCGAAGCCGACCGCCTGGAGATCGGAGATGGCAAATCCCGACGGCACCATGGCCAGCCGGTTGTACGCCACCGCCGCGACGATGCCCCCGATCAGTCCCGCCAACGATCCGGAGCGGGTCTTTCCCGGACTGACCACGGGAGCCAGCTTCGGCCCGCCGATCGACTTGCCGGCGTACATCGCCACCGAGTCGCAGATCCAGGTCACCGCCAGCGGGAAGAACACCGCCCAGGTGGCCGGCCATTGGCGGTCGGTGCCGGTGGCGTAGCGAATCCCGAGGAGGAAGCTGGGCAGCACGGCGCAGTAGAGCACCGCCATGATGGTCGTGCTGGCCACGCCGAGCGGATGTTGATTGGGATGACGCCGGATGAGCGTGGCGGTCAGGATCCAGATCACGGTACCGGCCACGGCAAACCAGGTCGACGGGAGGAGGCTGGTGAAGTCGATCCCCGCCGCCTGGACCACGGTGCCACCGTACGAGAGCCACACGCCAAGGGGCACGAGAGCGCTCATGACCAAAGCGTGGCGCCACAGGGGCTCGAGCCCCTGCTTCCGGGCAATGGCCACCAGTTCGTGGGCGCCGAGCGCGGCGATGATCGACACCAGGAGCGCCAGCGGAAGGCCGCCCCAGAACACCACGCCGATCGCGATCGGGATGGCGACTACCGCGAAGAGGACCCGCTGAACGTTGTTGGACATGGGGAGGGCGCCGTCAGGTCGAAACGCGTCCGAACCGTCGCTCCCGACGCTGGTAGTCGAGAATGGCCTGGTAGAAGTGCTCCGGCGCGAAGTCCGGCCACAGCACGGGGGTCACGTACAACTCGGCGTAGGCCAATTGCCAGAGCAGGAAATTCGAGATCCGGAACTCGCCCGAGGTGCGGATCAGGAGGTCGGGGTCGCCGAAGGGCGCCGTGTAGAGCCGCTCGCTGATGGCCGCTTCCGTGACCTCTTCCGGTCGGCGCCGGCCGGCCGCGACTTCCTCCGCCAACTGCCGAGCGGCCCGAACCAACTCGGCCCGAGCCCCGTAGGAGATGCAGATGTTGAGCGACAGGGTGGCGCCGGCCGCGGTGGCCGCCTCGACGTCGTCGACCGCGGCGCGGGCCGGCGGCGAGAGCCGGTCGAGGTCGCCAAGCATCCGGACCCGGACCCCCTGGGCACTCAACTCGGCCGACTGGGTGGAGACGTAGGCCTGGAGCAGCACCATCAGCGCGTCGATCTCTTCCGGCGGGCGCTGCCAGTTTTCCTGGCTGAACGCGAACAGGGTCAGGGTCTCGACCCCGGCGTGAATGCTGGCTTCGACGATCCGCCGCACCGACGCCATGCCCGCCTGGTGACCGGCGGTGCGCGGCAGGTTCCGACGCTGAGCCCACCGGCCGTTGCCGTCCATGATGACGGCCACATGACCGGGAACCGCCCCCTGGACCTTGAGGCGGGCGAGCAGGTCGGAGGCGGACGGCGTCAAACCTCCATGATCTCCGCTTCTTTGGCGTGGATCAGCTGGTCGATCTGCTTGATGTGCTCGTCCGTGGCCTTCTGGATGTCCTTCTCGGCCCGGGTCTTGTCGTCCTCGGAGACGTGCTCGACCTTCTTGACCTTGTGAAGGGCGTCGGTCCGGGCGTGCCGAACGGCGATCCGGCCTTCCTCGGCGAGCTTGTGAATGACCTTGATGAGGTCCTTGCGCCGTTCCTCCGACAGGGGCGGAATCGGGATCCGGATCAGGTTGCCCTGGGACGCCGGGTTCAGGCCGAGGTCGGAATCGCGGATGGCCTTCTCGATGGCGTGGGTCAGCGACTTGTCGAACGGCTGCACCGTCAGGAGGCGGGGCTCCGGCGACGACACCATGCCGACCTGGTTGATCGGCACCAGGGAGCCGTAGGCGTCGACCCGGACCACGTCGAGCAGGTGGGTACTCGCCTTGCCGCTGCGAATCGAGCTGAACTCGCGCTTGGTGTTCTCGATGGCCTTGTGCATGCCTTCGCGGGCATGCTTCACGATTTCGGGAATGGTAGTCATCGTACGATCGTCCCCACCCGTTCGCCCGAGAGCACCCGCGCGATGGCCCCGGGCTGGTTGATGTTGAATACCACGATCGGCAGCTTGTTGTCCTTGCAGAGGCCGAACGCGTTGGCGTCCATGACGGCGTATCCGTTCACGAGCGCTTCCTGGAACGATAACTCAGGGATGAACTTGGCGGTGGGGTCCCGCTTGGGATCGCCCGTGAAGATGCCGTCCACCCCGGTCGCCTTGAGGATGACTTCCGCCTCGATTTCGAGGGCCCGGAGCACGGCGGCCGTGTCGGTCGAGAAGAACGGGTTGCCGGTGCCGCCGGCAAAGATCACCAGGCGGCCCTTTTCCATGTGGCGGACCGCCCGGCGCCGGATGTAGGGCTCGGCCAGCGACTCCATCCGGATGGCGGTCATGACCCGGGTCTGGACTTCCATCTTCTCGAGGATGTCCTGCAACGCCAAGGCGTTGATGACCGTGGCCAGCATGCCCATGTAGTCGGCGTTGACCCGGTCGAGGCCTTCCTTGCTGGCGTGGGTGCCCCGCACGATGTTGCCACCGCCGACCACCAGGCCCAGGTGGATGCCCTGGGCATGGACGCCCTTGATCTGGGCCGCGAGGCCCTCGACCACGCCGTAGTCGAGCCCGACTCCGCGCTCGCCGGCCAGAGCCTCTCCCGAAATCTTGAGGAGTGCGCGGCGGTAGGCCAGGCCCATCAAGCCTCTCCGACCTTGAACCGGGCAAAGCCCTTGACGACGATGTCGCCACCGGCCTGCTTGGCGGCCGCCTTGATGAGGTCGCCGACGGTCTGGGTCTCGTCCTTGACGAACGGCTGGCTGACCAGCACCCGCTCGGCCACGAACTTCCGGATCTTGCCGTCGACGATCTTGGCCCGGATGTTCTCCGGCTTCCCTTCGGCGGCCACCTGCTCCTCCGCAATCCGGCGTTCCCGTTCGATCAGGTCGGCCGGGATGTCGGTGTCGGAGACGCCGATCGGATCGGCGGAAGCGACGTGGAGCGCCACGTCCTTGGCCAGCGCGGTCAGGGCGTCGCCGCCCGGACCCTCGACCGTCACCAGGACGCCGACCTGCCCGTTGTGGTGGAGGTACGAGGCGACCACGCCGGCCGGCTGCACGAAGCGAGCGTAGCGGGCAAAGGTCATGGCCTCGCCGGTCTTCCCGGACACTTCCTTGACGGCCTCGGCCACGGTCTTGCCGCGGAACGACTGGTCGTCGACCGACCCGGCCTTGACGCCCACCGGCGCGTTGGCGGCGACGTGCTTGGCGAGGTCGCGGGCCAGGGCCAGGAAGTCGTCGGTCTTGGCGACGAAGTCGGTTTCGCAGTTGAGTTCGATCATCCCGCCGGACTTGCCGTCGGCCGCCAGCTCGATGACGACGAGGCCCTGCGAGGCGCTCCGGCCGGCCCGCTTCTCGGCCTTGGCGATGCCCTTCTTCCGGAGCAACTCGCCCGCCTTCTCCATGTCGCCCGCGGTTTCTTCGAGCGCCGCCTTGCAGTCGCCGATGCCGGCGCCGGTCCGGGAACGCAGTTCGCTGATTTCTTTGGGGGTCGGTTTGTAGCTCATGGTCGGAACTTCATTTCACTCGATGGGTGACTGGATGGAGGGCCAGGCACGCGGGTCGGCGGGCCCGGCCTTCTCCTTACGACGCCGCCGCGAACGACCTCGAAGGGCCATTGCGCGGCGGCGAGTTCAACGGCGAACGACGACCGCTGGGATCGCTCAGGCCTCTCCGGCCGCGGGATCGGCGTCGGTCTTGAGCCGGGCGGCAATGGCCTCCGGCTTGGGCCGACGCTTCCGGGCGGCGCCACCACCCGCGGGCGCGCCCGCGGCGGCCGGCGCTCCGGCCCCACCGCTCCGCCGACGGCGACGATCCTCGGGATCGCCCTCGGTGCCGGAATCGGTGCTGTAGGTCTCCGCCTCGGAGTCCTCGGCCCCATCGCGGCTCGGGGCGGCCATCCGGGTTTCCTTGATCACGTCGGCCAGGGCGCTGGTGATGAGGCCCACCGACCGGATCGCGTCGTCGTTACCGGGAATCGGCACGGTGATGACGTCGGGATCGGCGTTGGTGTCGACGATGGCCACCACCGGCACGCCGAGCTTGTTGGCTTCCTGGATGGCGATCCGCTCCTTCTTGGCGTCGACCACGAACAGCGCGCCGGGGAGCCGGCCCATCTGCTTGACGCCTTCGAGGTAGCGCGACAGCTTCACGCGCTCGCGCTCGAACAGGAGCTTTTCCTTCTTGGTGTAGTTGTCGAAATCGCCGTCGGTGGCACCCTGCTCGAGTTCCCGGAGCCGGCGGATCTGACGCTTGATGGTCTGGAAGTTGGTCAACGTGCCGCCCAGCCACCGCTCGGTGACGTAGAGGGCGCCGCACGCCGTGGCCTCGGCCTGGACCAGCGCCTTGAGCTGCTTCTTGGTGCAGACGAAGAGCACGTTCTCGCCCTTCAGCACCACGTTCTTGAGCAGTTCCTGCGCCTTGGCGATCTGGGCTTGGGTCTTCTGGAGGTCGATCAGGTAGATCCCGGAGCGCTCGGCGAAGATGAACCGCCGCATCTTGGGATTCCACCGCCGGGTCTGGTGGCCGAAGTGGACACCGGCTTCGAGCAGTTGCTGCACTTGGGGCTGCGCCATGCGAAAAACGACTTCCTTCCACGTTGGTTGGGTTGATCCGCCACCGCCTTCGTCTCGGTCACGAACCCCCGCGGGGGCACCCCGCAACCGATCCGGCGATGTGAGTCAGGGGCGGGCCACCGTGCCCGCCCCCGTAGGAACTCGAGACTACCGCTTGCTGAACTGGAACCGCTTCCGGGCGCCCGGGCGGCCCGGCTTCTTCCGCTCGACGGCCCGCGGATCGCGGGTCAGGAGCCCGTTGGCCCGGAGCTTGGTCCGGTGCAACGCGTCGACGGTGACCAGGGCCCGGGCAATCCCGAGCCGAAGGGCGCCGGCCTGGCCGGTGACGCCGCCACCATCCACGTGGGCGCGAACGTCGAACGCGCCGAGCGTGTCGGTCGACGAGAAGGGCTGCTGAATGTGCTGAACCAGCGACGGCCGCGGGAAGTAATCACCGAGAGTCCGGCCGTTGACTTCCCACTTCCCGGTGCCCGGGGTGAGATAAACGCGGGCGACGCTCGTCTTCCGACGGCCGACGCCGTGCCACCGCAGTTCGGGGCTGGCGGTCATGCGGACACCTTGATCGAAAGAGCCTTGGGAGTCTGAGCCGCGTGCGGATGGCTCTCGCCGGCGTAGACCTTGAGCTTGCCCCGGAGCCGCTGCTTCGAGAGGGAGTTCTTCGGCAGCATCCCGAAGACCGCCTTTTCGATGACCCGCTCGGGGTGCTTTTCGATCATCCGACGAAACGGCGTGAACCGCTCATGGCCCATGTACCCGGTGTGCCGGAAGTACACTTTGCCGTCGAGCTTGGTGCCGCTGACTTTGACTTTGGACGCGTTCACCACGACGACGAAATCGCCACCGTCGATGTGAGGCGTAAAGGTTGCCTTGTGCTTGCCGCGGATGAGCTGCGCCACCGTGCTGGCGAGCCGACCGAGCGGCACTCCGGCAGCGTCCACCACATGCCACTCGTGGCGGACGTCCTGGGTCCTGGCCGAGAAGGTCTTCATGACCGAGTAACACCCTCTTGCATGTCGAATCCGCGACCATCGCGGAGCCTTGGATAATAGCGCTGGACACGCACTTAGGTCAAGTCCTGACGCCCCCCTAGGCCACCGGCCGGAAGCTCACCAGCACCGCCCCCTTCTCCACCGCCTGCCCCGGCTTGGCGTGAATTGCGTCCACGACCCCCGGCCCGGCGGCCTTGAGCTCGTTTTCCATCTTCATGGCCTCGAGGACGGCCACCCCCTGCCCGGCCGCGACCGTCGAGCCCGGCTCCACCAGGACCCGGACCACCAGCCCCGGCATCGGGGCCTTGAGCGCCGCGGGCCCGGTCTGGGCCTTTCCGGCCCCGACCAGGCTCTGGATGTGGTGGGTCCGCTCGTCCAGGACCTCGGCCTCGAACCGCTCGCCCCAGCGCTGGAGGACCCAGCGCCCCCGGCCGGCGGGCTCGACCGGGATGATCCACGAGGCGCCGTCGAGGAGGAGGTTCTGAATCGGGGTGCCCGCCACCGGCCGGAGTTCCGCCGCGTGGGCCACGCCGTCGATGACGACCCGATCGCCGTCGACCTCGACCTCGACCGTCTGATTGGCGATGCTGACCAGATATTTCATGTTCGCTCCAGGACGGCCACCGTCTCCACGTGGGCCGTCTGCGGAAAGAGATCGAAAGCTCCGAGGCTCGCCAACCGGTAACCTCCGGTCGGACCGGCCAGCCGGCCAAGGTCGCGGGCCAGCGTCGCGGGATCGCACGACACGTAGGCAATCCGGCTCGGCGTCCGGGCCAACAGCACGGCGACGACCTTGGGGTCGAGCCCCGCTCGCGGGGGGTTGAGCAGCACCAGATCCGGCGCCGCCAGCGACGCGACCACGTCCTCGACCCGCCCGTGGACCCGCTCGATCCGGCGTCCAAACGCCGCCTGGCGGCGAGCCGCCTCGGTAACGGCCGACCCGTCGGCCTCGACGCTCTCCACCACGGCACCCGCCGTGGCGAGGGCTTCGCTGGCCTCGCCGATTCCGGCGTAGAGGTCCCAGGCCCGACGGTCGGCCACCGGGCCGAGCCCGGCGAGGGCCCGGCTCCGAACCCGGTCGCCCATGGCCGGGTTGACCTGTTCGAAGGCGGTGGCCGGGTAGGCCGAATCGGCCCCGGCCACGACTCGAGCGGCCCCGCCAGCCGGTCGCCACCAGATCGAGGTCGGGGCGGAGCCCTGGACTGCGGCGTGGAGGGCGCGTCCGCCCGACCAGACCGGGCCGGCGGCCGTCTCGAGGATCAGGTGTTCCCCGCCCGCGCGATCGAGGCGGAGGGTGACCCGCTCGAGCCGTTCCGGCAGCGCCCGGCGCGCGGCCCGGAGCCGTTCGACCAGACCGTTGATGCCGGGTGCGGCAATCCGGCACTGGGTCAGATCGAAGATCTGTCCGGGGCGATCATACCGATGGTAGCCAACCCGCCGGCCCGGCCCCACGGACAGCGCCACCTTGGCGCGGTAGCCCCAGTCGTCGGACGGCGGCTCGAGCGGCGGGTCGTCGACCGGCAACCGGGCAATCCGCCGGAGGGCATCGCCCACGATGGCCTGGCGCGCCGCCCGCTGGGCCGCGGAGGCCAGGTGCTGGAGCTGACACCCGCCGCACTCGTCGGCGACGTAGTGCGGGCAGCTGGGCTCGACGCGATCCGGGCCGGGTTCCTCGACCGCCACCAGCCGGGCCCGGACGAACCGCGCCGCCGGCCGGACCACCTCGCAGCGGGCCAGGTCGCCCGGCGCGGTGCGCGGCACGAAGGCCACCCGCCCGTCGGCGAGCCGCCCCACCCCGTCGCCCCCCGCCGCGATCCGCTCGATCCGGATCAGGTCTTCGGCCACCCGCCTAACGCAGCCCCTCGCGCCGCCCCTGGGCCAGCCAGGCGCTGGCGCCGTTGCCGTCGCCGGTGACCGCGGGTTTCTGGCGCTGCCGCCGTTCGTGCTCGGCCAGGGCGGCCGCGGCGGCCAGCCGGCGAACCAGGTCCGGGGGCGCCGGACGGTCGACCAGATCCGCCCGTCGTTCGAGGAACTGGATGTCGATGTCGCCGGCCCGGAAGGCCGGGTCGGCCAGCAACCGGAGGTGGAACGCCTGATTGGTGGCGACCCCCACGACGACCAGTTCGTGCAGGGCCCGCTCCATCCGGGCGATCGCGTCAGTCCGCGTGGCGCCATGGACGATCAGCTTGGCCAGCATCGAGTCGTAGTACAGCGTCACTTCGTCGCCGGTGTCCACACCGCTGTCCCACCGCACGCCCGGGCCCGCAGGCGCCCGGAGATGGGTGATCCGCCCCGTCGACGGGAGGAAGCCGTTGGCCGGGTCTTCGCTGGTGATCCGGCACTCGATGGCCCAGCCCCGCGGCGCCAGGGGGCCGGGCGCCACGGTCATCGGGAGCCCGCGGGCAATCCGGAGTTGTTCGCGCACCAGGTCGACGCCGTAGACGAGTTCCGTGACGGGATGCTCGACCTGGATCCGGGTGTTCATTTCGAGGAAGTAGAACGAGCCGTCGGCCGAGAGCAGGAACTCACAGGTACCGGCGCTCCGATAGCCCACGGCGGCGGCGGCCGCCACCGCGGCGGCGCCCATCCGCTCCCGGAGGGCCGGATCGACCGCCACGCTCGGGGCCTCCTCCAGCAGCTTCTGGTGGCGCCGCTGGATCGAGCACTCGCGTTCGCCGAGGTGGATGGTCCGGTGCGCGTCGGCGAGGACCTGGATTTCCACGTGGCGGGGCCGTTCGATGAACTTCTCGAGGTAGACCGCCGGATCGCCGAACGCCTTCTGGGCCTCGGACGCGGCCGACACGAGCGCGCCGGCAAGGTCCTCGGCGGCGCGGACCACCCGCATGCCCTTCCCGCCGCCCCCGGCGGCGGCCTTGACCAGCACCGGGTAGCCCAGGCCGGCGGCCAACTCCGCGGCGACGGCGGGATCGTCGAGCGCGGCCATGGCGCCGGGCACGACGGGAACGCCGGCGGCCTGCATCCGGCGCCTGGCCTCCGTCTTGTCGCCCATGGCCTGGATGGCGGTGGCGGGCGGTCCGACGAAAACGAGGCCCGCCGCCTCGACGGCCTTGGCGAAGTGGGCCCGTTCGGAGAGGAACCCGAAGCCGGGGTGAATGGCCTGGGCGCCGCTCTGAGCGGCCGCCTCGAGGATCCGATCCACGACGAGGTAGCTCTGGGCGGCGGGCGACGGCCCGATCCACACGGCCGCGTCCGCGGCGCGGACGTAGGGCGAGGAGCGATCGGCGTCGGAGTAGACGGCGACGGCCTCGAGGCCTTCGTCGTGGCAGGCCCGGATGATCCGCAACGCGATCTCGCCCCGGTTGGCGACGAGCACCCTGGTGACGTTCATGGCGCCGGCCTCAGAGCGGGATGTTGCCGTGACGCTTCGGCGGATTGCGATCCCGTTTGGTCCGCAGGGTCCGCAGGGCGTCGATCAAGCGGGGCCGGGTGTCGCGCGGATCGATGACGTCGTCGATGAAGCCGCGGGCGGCCGCCCGATACGGATTGGCGAACGTCCGGGTGTACTCGTCGATCTTGGCCTGGGTCGTGGCCGCGGGGTCGGCGGACTTGGCGATCTCGTCCTTGAACAGGATCTCGACCGCGCCCTTGGGCCCCATGACCGCGATCTCGGCGGTGGGCCAGGCCAGGTTGAGATCGGCCCGGATGTGCTTGGAACTCATGACGTCATAGGCGCCGCCGTAGGCCTTGCGGGTGATGACCGTGAGTTTGGGCACGGTGGCCTCGCAATAGGCATAGAGCAGCTTGGCGCCGTGGCGGATGATACCGCCGTGTTCCTGCGCCACGCCGGGCAGGAAGCCGGGCACGTCGACGAAGGTGACGATCGGAACGTTGAAGGCGTCGCAGAACCGGACGAACCGCGCGGCCTTGGCCGAGCTGTTGATGTCGAGCACCCCGGCCAGCACGGCCGGCTGATTGGCGATGATGCCGACCGAGCGCCCGCCGAGGCGGGCAAACCCCACCAGGATGTTGGCGGCAAAGCCCTCGGCGATCTCGAAGAACTGACCGTGGTCGACCACCGCCCGGATTACCTCGTGCATGTCGTACGGGCTGCTCGACGACGGCGGAATGACGTCGAGGAGCGACTCGTCCCGGCGATCGTCGGGATCGTCGGTGGGCCGATGGGGCGGGTCGTCGAGGTTGTTGGACGGGAGGTAGGTCAGCAGTTCGCGAATGGCCGCCAGACACTCCGGCTCGGACGAGGCGACCCGGTGCGCGATCCCGGAGGTTTCGCCGTGGACGTCGGCGCCGCCCAACTGTTCGAAGCTGACTTCCTCGTGCGTCACCGTCTTGACCACGTTGGGCCCGGTCACGAACATGTAGCTCACGCCCCGGACCATGAAGATGAAGTCGGTGATGGCGGGGCTGTACACCGCCCCGCCGGCGCAGGGGCCGAGGATGGCGGAAATCTGGGGCACCACCCCGGACGCCAGGGTGTTCCGCAGGAAAATGTCGGCGTACCCACCTAACGACGCCACGCCCTCCTGGATCCGGGCCCCGCCCGAGTCGTTGAGCCCGATGACGGGCGCCCCGTTCCGGACCGCCAGGTCCATGACCTTGCAGATCTTCTCGGCATGGGTTTCGGAGAGCGAGCCGCCGAAGACG
>JAEUJH010000339.1 GCA_016794825.1 Gemmatimonadota bacterium | reverse complement strand
GCGCGGGTCAGTTCGTAGCGGGCCGACACCAGATCGCGCCACGGGACCCGATGCTGCCAGCGCGCGGCGATCTCGACGGCGCGATGGAAGTGGGAGTAGTCGGAGCCCCAGCACCCGCGGATCTCGACGTGCTTCCGGTTGATCTGGACGTGAGGGTTGATCGGCACTTCGCCGTGGTCGGTGTACTGGCCGACCACGACCACCCGGCCACCGTCCCGGACGAGATCGAGCGCCTGGACGACGGCCTCGGGCCGGCCGGCCGCTTCGATGACGACGTCGACGCCGCGGCCGCCGGTCAACCGCTGCACCGCGGCAACCCGCTCCGCGTGGGGCAGGTCGAGCCCCAGGGTGGTCGTGGCGCCCATCCGGCGGGCAAACTCGAGGCGATCGGCCGGGGCCCCGATGGCGATGATCTCCCCGCCACCCGAGAGCGACGCCAGGGCAATCGCGGACTGTCCGACCGGGCCGACCCCCAGCACCGCCACGCTCTGGCCGAGCCGGATCTCGGCCCGATCGAGCGCATGGACCGAGGTGGTGAGGCCGCAGCCGCCGCCGATGAAGGTCTCGGGCTCCAGTCCGGCCGGCAGGCGGATCATCTTGACCCCCGGCTTGATCCAGATCCGGTCGGCCCACCCGCCTAACGGCCCGTCCTGGGCCCCGTAGGTGATTCCGTAGACCTTCCGGTGCGGACAGCGGGTGGTCTGCTTGGCCACCAGGCACTGGTAGCAGGCGTTGCAGGTCTCGTGGACGTCGAGGAACGTCACCACGTCGCCCTCTCGGAACGGGACGCCGGCGACGTCGCGGATCGGTCCGTTCATCGCCACGATCCGGCCAACCGACACATGCCCGGGGATCAACGGGTACGGCACCCCCGACAGGCGCCCGTGATGGACGTGGACGTCGGTCCCGCACACCTCGGAGTACAGCGTCTCGAGCAGGGCGGCGCCGGGCGCCAGGGTCGGAGTGGGCACTTCCGTCAGGCGGACGCCGGCGTTGGGCGCCGGGATGACGGCCGCGCGGATTGACGTGGACATCGGTCAGGCCGCCAGGAATTCGAGGTGAACGCCGTGGGTCCAGGTGGGGCCCACGAGCAGGGAACGTCGGCCGAAGGGCCGGTAGGGAACGCCGTTGGCCGCGAGCGTCGCTCGGGCGGCCGCCAGGCGCCGCACCAGGACGGTGAGCCCGATTGGCAGGGGCTGGTCCGCGGTTGCCTCGACCGGAAATCCGAGATGCCCGGCCGCGAAGTCGGGCCGTACGATCCAGAGCCGGGTGCCGCGCAAGTCCAGGGCAATGCCACCGGCGTGCGGATGGACCGCCGCCCGGCCGAGCAGCCGCTCGTAGGCGGGCGCGACCGCGTCGGGGTCCGGGTGGACTACCGTCATCCCGCCCAGGTGGAACGCCGTGTTGGCGTGCCGCTGCCACTCGGGTCGCCAGACGTGCTCGGGAGTCCGCTGCTGGCAGAAGAACGCCGGGAGCACGGGCGTCGCGTCGGGGGGCAGATGCGCCACGCTGAACCGGGCCTCGACGGTCCCCTCGGCGACGGCGACCGGCCGGCCGAAGTCGACGACGTCCGGGACGGCGAGCCCCCGGGCCCGGAGCGTCGTGGCCGTGGCCCGCGCGTCGCGGGTGCCGTACGCCACGGCCCCGAAGCCCTCCCGGTGTTCGAGGATCCGCGCCCACCGGTCGTTGCCTGGGCCCCGCGTGACGATGGCCAGCAGTTCGAGGTAGGTCCGCTCGAACATGATCGTATGGTTGGCCGTGCCGAGGGTCGGATGCTGGCCCCGCGCGGTGAGCGTGAAGCCCAATCGACGGTAGGCCGGGGCCGCGAGGTCGAGGTCGCGGACCAACACGATCGCGTGGTCGAGAGAGAGCATGGCCCGGCGCTCGAAGAGGGTGGCCGAATCTACCGCGGTGGACCTGCTTGAAACAACGAACCCACCCATCGACTATTCGGGATCCTCAGCGGAATGGTTTCGTGACCCGCCAACTCGGTAATCCCGGCAAGATCCAGCACCACCTTACCACCACCGCGCTGGCGATCGAGGGGTACCGGATCGTCGAGAACCTGGGCGTCGTTCTCGGCATCACGGTGCGGTCTCGGTCGATCTTCGGCTTCATCGGGGCCTCGTTCGAGACGATCCGCGGCGGCCGGATCGACCGGTTCGTCGAACTCTGCGAGCGGGCCCGCTCCGAGGCGTTCGAACTGATGCTCCAGCACGCCGAGCAGCATGGCGGAAATGCGGTGGTGGCGGTGAAGTACGACGCCACCGAAGTGATGCAGGGGGTTTCGGAAGTCCTCTGCTACGGCACCGCGGTGGTCGTCGAGCCGCTGACGTAGGAAGGGCCCGGCGTTGCGCATTATTGCCACCGACTGGCGGCAATCGGGTTAACGGATCGGGCGGCCCGGCCCCACCTTGGGGCCGCCTCATTCCGGAGTGCCGGTTGCTCGCCAGGGTTCGTTCCGCCGCGGTGCTGGGCATCGACGCCTATCCAGTCGACGTCGAGATCGATCTTGCCAACGGCCTGCCGTCGTTCTCGACGGTCGGGCTGCCGCACGGGGCGGTCAAGGAGGGCCGCGAGCGGGTCACCGCCGCGCTGGCCAACTCCGGCTTCGAACTGCCCCTCCGCCGTATTACCGCCAACCTCGCCCCAGCCGACGTGCCCAAGGCGGGGAGCGCGTTCGATCTCCCGATCGCGGTGGGGATCCTGGTCGCTAGCGGTCAGCTGGCCGCGCCCAGTCTCGAGCGGGGCTTCCTCTTCGGCGAGCTTGGCCTCGAGGGCGATCTCCGACCGGTGCGCGGGGCCGTTTCCCTGGTGGCCGCCGCCCGGCGGGTGGCCGCCGACTGGGTCATCGTGCCGGCGGCCAACGGGGGAGAGGGCGCGCTGGTCGAGGGCATTGCGGTCTACGCCGCCGACACCTTGCGCGACGTTGCCGATCACCTGACCGGGCGGCGTCCGCTGCCCGCCGCCACGCCGCGTGCGTCGCCCGAGGTCCGGGCCGATCTCGACGCCGATCTGGCGGAGGTGCGCGGCCAGACGCTGGCCAAGCGCGCGCTGGAGGTCGCGGCCGCGGGCGGGCACAACCTGCTTCTCGTCGGTCCGCCGGGCGCCGGCAAGACCATGCTGACGCGTCGGCTTCCCTCGATCCTGCCGCAGCTCGACCCGGCCGAGGCGCTCGAGGTCACCAAGATCCACAGCGTGGCCGGGCAGCTTCCGGCTGGCGGCGGCCTCCTGACCCGCCGACCGTTCCGCGCCCCCCATCACACGATCAGCGACGCCGGGATGTCGGGCGGCGGACCCCATCCGCGGCCCGGCGAGGTCAGCCTGGCACACCGCGGTGTGCTGTTCCTGGACGAACTGCTCGAATTCCGGCGCAACGTCCTCGAAGTCCTCCGCCAGCCGCTCGAAGATGGCGTCGTCACCTTGGCCCGCGCCGCAGTGGCGGTGGCCTTCCCGGCGCGGTTTCTCCTCGCGGCCGCCATGAACCCGTGCCCGTGCGGTCACCTGGGCGAGCCGTCGGGGCGGTGCCTCTGTTCACCGGAACGGGTCCGGGGCTATCGGGCCCGGTTGTCGGGCCCGCTGTACGATCGAATCGACATCCATCTCACGGTCCCGGCCGTCACCTGGCAGGATATTGCCTCGGACGAGTCGGGCGACTCGAGCGCCGTGGTGCGGGCCCGGATCGTGGCGGCCCGGGCGCGGCAGCGGGCCCGGGGGCAGGGCCAATCCGGACCGACTCTCAACGCCCACCTGACCAGCCGCGAGGCCGACCGCTGGTGCCGCCCGGATCCGGAGGGACGGCGCCTGTTAGGCGTGGCCATGGCGCAGGCCGGGTGGTCAGCCCGGGCCTACACCCGAGTGCTACGGGTGGCCCGGACGATCGCCGATCTGGAAGGAGCAACGGAGGTCCGGGCCCCGCACCTGGCGGAGGCGATTCAATACCGGACAATGGACCGGGTTACTGGGGCGGCCGGTCGACGACCAGTCGAAGCCGATACTCGTCCGGGTTGATGGCCCGGCCGGCGGTGGGGTGGGGGAGCAGGTCGAGCAACTGGATCTGGTAGGTCCCGTCGGTCCAGGTAGCCGGCAGGGGGTCGGCTACCAGTACGGGGCCCGACACGTCGCCGCCGAAGACCTCGAGTTCGATGCCGGCGGTGCCTTCGACCACGCAGACGAGGTCGATCGGACAGCGGCTATCGCCGGCCACCCGACGGAAGCCCACGATCAGGTCCGAGCCCACGATCCGGGTGCTCTGATTGGGCGCCAGTTCGAACTCCTGACCGAGGATGGCCTCGGAAGGATCGGTTCCGAGACAGGCACCGGTCAACAGAGTGAACGGGAGCAGGATCGTGGCTGGCCAGCGCATAACGGTGATACCTCCACCCGCCTGGTCCGCAACGGCCGTACCACGCGCGATGCGCGGTAAGTGCCGACGCGGCAAGGCGTCGCCCGCCGGAATTCCGTCGGGCGTGTGGGAACGACACGCGGACCTGACACGGTTGTCGCAACGTGCCCGAACCGGCCCCGGCCGGCTCGGGTTGGACGGAAAGGCGCCGAGGATTGCGCTCGGCTCAGGTGGTGCCCGGAAACGCGCTCCGGAGCCGCTTGACCAATTGCAGTTCGAGTCGGCCTGTGGTGGCGCAGGGAACCCGGTCGTTGCGGCCGTTGGGCACGTCGATGGCTTCGGCGGTGAACGACATCACCAGCCGCGACTTCTTGGCCGCGTCGGCCACGATCTCGACACCCATGGTGTAGAACACGTGCCAGGTATCGGCGTTCGGGCCGGTCAGGCCCTCGCCGCAGGACAGGAAATCCGAAACCGGCTGTTTCCCGATCCGCCGGGTGACTCGCTGCCGGTTGGCCCCCAACTGGCGGGCCACGGGATCGTCCTTGAGCTTGAGGCCGTACTCGACGAGCAACGCCTGAACCGCCTTGAAGACCGAGTCGGGCGCCCCGGCCACCAGCCCGCTGGTGGTCCCCATGTCGCGTTCGAACATGAACGTGCCCCAGTCGGTCGTGAGGCGTTCCTGGGCCGTCAGGGTCGAGGCCAAGCCCAACGCCAGCATGCCGGTCACGAGCGTCCGCCGCATGTTGCCTCCTCGCTGTTCGCGCCATCCCGGGTCCGTTCGGACCCGGTCTATTATTCCGTCCGACTGAGACACTGGAATCCGCCGTGGACCCCGTATGTCACACCCTCGTCGGCGCCGCCCTGTCGGTGGCCGGCTTGAAGCGCCTGACCCGCCGGGCCACGGCCACGCTCGTGCTCGCGGCCAACATTCCGGATGTCGACATCGTCGCCGCCATGCTGGGCCGAAATCTCGAATGGCGACGAGGCATTACGCACGGGGTGCCCGCGTTGTTGTTGTGGCCTTTCTTCCTGACCGGACTGATCTGGCTCTGGGACCGACTCCGGCGGACCCCGCCCGAGGCCCGGGTGTCGCCCCGGGGGCTGCTGATCATCTCGGCCATCGGCGTGGTATCCCACCCGTTTCTCGACTACCTCAACAGCTATGGCATGCGCTGGCTGATGCCG
>JAEUJH010000331.1 GCA_016794825.1 Gemmatimonadota bacterium | reverse complement strand
GCGGTCGTCGGTCGACGCCGGCTTGCCGCGGGGAGCCCTTCGACCATAGGATTCCTATCCATAGCCATCCTATGGTCGGCCCATGGCACGAACCAAGAGCGACATCCTCCCCGGCACCCTCGACCTGCTGATCCTCAAGACGCTGAGCCTGGGCCCCCGGCACGGCTACGGGATCGCCCAGCACATCCAGCGGCTGTCGGACGACGTGTTGAAAGTCGAGGAGGGCTCGCTCTACCCGGCGCTGCAGCGGCTCGAGTTGAGGGGCTGGATCAAATCAGGGTGGCGCCTGACGCCGACCAACCGGCGAGCCCGGTACTACGAGTTGACCCGGACGGGAACCCGCCAGGTCGGGACGGAAGAGCGCGATTTCGACCGAGTCGTCGAGGCGATTCGGCGGGTTCTGACCCCTCGCGAGGCTTGAACGTCCGCGCTATTCGAGTGCGGTTTGCGGCGGAGATGGGTTGGCCCGCGAGGCTGGGACCCTCGGGCCTTCAGCGACGGTCCGGTTTGGTGGCCGGATCGGTCATCCCCTCGAGCGTCGACCGGACGTGCTCGATCAGGACGAAGGGCGTAAAGGGCTTCCGCAGGAACCGCTGGTCCGGCTTGAGTTCGCCGGTCAGGTCGTCGCCCGGGTACCCCGACATGAACAGGATCTTGAGGGTCGGCCGCGCGGCCTTGAGCTGACGGGCCAACTGGGGGCCGCTCATGCCCGGCATCACGACGTCGGTGAGCAATAGATCGATCGGGAACGGGGCGCTGGCCGCCAGCGTCAAGGCGTCCTCCGCATCGGAGGCCACCAGGACCCGGAACCCCTCGCGCGTCAGCACCTTCTGGGCGATTTCGCGGAGCCCGGTTTCGTCCTCCACCAGCAGGATCGTGGCGCCGACCCGCCCGGCGCCGCTGGACGCGGTCCCCTCCGGCTGGATGACCTCCTGAACGGCCAGCACGCGGCTGAAGTAGACCGAGAACGTGCTGCCCTGCCCCGGCGCGCTCTTGAGCGTCAGGCCCGCGCCGCTGTGCTTCACGATGCCGTAGACGCTGGCCAGCCCGAGTCCGGTGCCGCGGCCCGGCGGCTTGGTGGTGAAGAACGGCTCGAAAATCCTGGTCTGGGTGGTGGCGTCCATCCCGGTCCCGGTGTCGACGACCTCCACGACCACGCACTCCCCGACCGGCGCCGGAATGACCGCGTTGGGCAGCGGCCCATTGACGACCTCGGTCCGGGCTCGAATGGTCAGGGTTCCGCCCCCGGGCATCGCGTCGCGGGCGTTGACCGCCAGATTGAGGACCACCTGTTCGAGCTGCGACGGGTCGACCCGAACCCGGCCCACGTCGGCGGCGATGTCGAGGACGGTCGTGACGTGTTCCTTGATGAGCCGCTTGAGGAGCCGTGCCACCTGCTCGAGGGAGACCGTGACGTCCACGATCTTCGGCTCGATGACCTGCTTGCGGCTGAAGGCCAGGAGCTGGCGAGTCAGCGAGGCCGCCAGTTCGCTGGCCCGTTTGATCTGCGCCAGGTCCTCGCGAACCGGATGATCGGGGCCGAGCATGTCGATGCCGACGTCGGCGTGGCCCAGAATGGTCGTGAGCAGGTTGTTGAAGTCGTGGGCCACGCCGCCGGCGAGCTGCCCGACGGCTTCCATCTTCTGCGACTGGTTGAGCTGTTCCTCGAGCTGAATCCGGTCGGTTTCGTCGCGGAGGGTGATGACGACCCCATGCACCGACGGCTCGTGGAGCAGGCTGATCACCGAGGCTTCGACGCGTCGGATCCCGTCCTTCCCCTGGATCCGCCACCGCGCGGTTTCGGTCTGTCCGGGACGGTTCATCCGGTCGGTCAGCAGGCGCTGCACCGCCCCCCGACTCGACATCTCGATCAGTTCCTTGAGGTCGCCACCCGAGAGATCCGACGCCGAACGACCCCAGAGCGCCTCGGCCGAGGGGGAGGCGTACCGGATCCGGAGCGTTTCGTCGGCGATCAGGATCACGTCCGAGGTATGCCGCACCATCGCCGCGATCCGGGCGTCGGCCGCCAGCGCGGCCCGCTCCGCCTGGAGCTGGGCGTTGTGGCGCATGGTGACGCCCTGGCGGAGTCCGAGCAGGACCATGATGGCGACGGCCACCAGGACCACGAATCCGATCCGGGTGCCCCCGAGGTTCTGGAGGCCGATCCACGTCACGAACGCCCCGGTGCACACGACCGCGAGCCAGGGCACCGGACTCGCGCCCTCGACCGAACTGCGGGCCCAGGGCCAGCGCCAGCGGAGCCGGAGCGCTTCGCCAGCCAGGACCATCAGGATCCAGACGATTGGGGTGAACGTCGCGGCGATGCGGCCAGAGGCCTCGTCTCCGAACGCCGACGCGAGGACAGGGTTCGAGATGTAGGTGATGGAGCCCGCCGTCACCAGGAGCAGGAACGGGATGGCGGTATCCTGGCTCGGGCTTCGGAGGACGGCAAAGCCGACCACGCCGAGCATCAGCAGGGAGCTCCACTGATTGAAGAGGATTTCGACCGGCGTCCCGGTTTGCCCCGCGTTCGGGCTGCCGTATTCCTGCCACCACACGAAGAGCGCGGCGGCCAGGATGATGATCCCGATGTCGGCGGCGACGTACCGCTTGTCAACCTGCGAGCGACGAGACCGCGGCCAGAGAAACAGGGCCAGGGCTTGAATCGGAAACATCACCGCGCCGACGACGGACAGAACCGCTCCAAGGGACGCGGGAACCTGCTCTGGGTCGAGCAGCATCGTCGCAGCCAGGATCGCGGCGAAGGTCACCGACACGAGCGCCAGCACGGCCGCGCGTCGGATTGACGTTCCAGCGGGAAGAGTCCGAATGGCGGTGGCCCACGCCACCACCCCGAGAACTCCGGTCGCGCCAACGATCTGGAATGCGTGAGATTGGTCCCCTGCCAGACCGAAGCCAAAAGCGACCGCAAGGGCGAGCACGGCCAAGCCAGCGGCCCAGCCGCCGGCGGTCAGCCAAGCGGCCACACGACGGCCCGACCAGGACAGAGCCATCAGCCCCGTTCGGGTCCAGGTTGGCGGCGGCGCAAGATGAACACGCCTCTAATCTAGACATGGCTGCGGCCGGAAGGAAAGACGGAAAGCCGCCCCCCCGGCAGTCGGGAGGGCGGATCCGTTAGGCTCGTGGCCTGGGATCGAACCGAGGGTCAGTTCTCGGACTTGCCCCGGCGGCTCATGACTTCGATGACCTGCCAGTTCCAGCCACCCTCGGTGGTCTGGGTCAGGCTCCCGATCTTGGTCACCGTCGGCTTACTGTAGACGAGCTTGGACATTGTCGTACTCCCGTGGGTTGGGGGGGGGTGAGCGACCGATGGGCCTGCCGGACGTGGCGGCTCCACCAGCCAGAGCGAACTGCAAACCAGGTTTCCAGCGACAGCGCCAGGAACAACAG
>JAEUJH010000292.1 GCA_016794825.1 Gemmatimonadota bacterium | reverse complement strand
ACGAGGCCCGTCTTGGTCACGCGTTGCGCGCCCTCGCCGGTGGCCGCCTTGGCGATCCCGAAGTCGACCAGCTTGACGGTTTCGCGGCCGCGCTGGTCGAGCAACATCACGTTGTCGGGTTTGAGATCGCGGTGCACGATGCCCAGTTCATGCGCGGCGGCCAGGCCGGCGGCGCATTCGCTCAGGATGGTGACGGCCCGGGCGAGTGGGAGCGGACCTTGGGCGAGGGCGTCGGTGAGGGTCCGCCCTTCGAGGTACTCCATTGCCAGATAGAGCTGGCCCTCGGCGGTGGCGCCGAAGTCGTAGACCGCGCAGACGTTGGGGTGACTGATCCGGCTGGCGTTGGTGGCTTCGCGGTTGAACCGGCCGGCGGCGTCGGGGTCGCGGAGGAGGCCCGGGCTCATGACCTTCACCGCGGCGCGCCGGCCCATCATCACGTGTCGGGCGAGATATACCTCGCCCATGCCGCCCTCGCCGAGTTTCCGCTCGATCTGATACCGGTCGCCCACCAACTGCCCGATCAATCCCTTGCCGGGGGCATTGAGCGGGGTGCGATCGCGCGCACAGAAGGCGGCATCGTCGCCGTATTGGGCGCCGCAAGCGGGGCAGACCTTCACCGATCGTCCCTGGGGAATCTCCGTCGACGGTTCATCGAGCCACTGGCCGCCCCAATCTAGGCCCCGGCGCGGCCAAGCGTCAACCAGGGAATGTTGATGTAAGTCCTAGTCATTGTGTACCTTGCAGCGATGAAGGTTCCCGGTCGCCGGTGAGAGGCGCGTAATGGGTGTACCTCGCGCCGCCATCGGTCGTCTCCTCCGCGCCATGGTTCTCCGCGCCAAACGCCTGCTCGTCGGCCCCGTCGGGGTCGGCCTCGTGGCGCTGACGTCGTTCGTCGCGCCGCTGCCGGCCCAGTCGGCACGCGACCGTGAGGGGCTCGCCGCGTTCGTCGACAGCCTGGCGGCCGCCTCCGACAACGAAGCCATCCGGGCCATCGAGCGCGGCCTGATGGCGCGGGCCCGGCGCGACCGGGCCAACCCCGGCCTTCACATCCGACTCGGCCTGATCGCGCTCCGCCTCGGCGAATACTCCGGCGCCGCCTCCGAACTCAAATGGACGACGCAGCTCGCCCCCCAGTGGGGCGCGGCCTGGCTGGGGTGGGCTCGCGCCGAACTGGGTCTGGGCGAAGGCGCGGATACCAGCCGGATCGGTCGGCGGGCATTTCTGGCGCGCGACGCGTTCGATCGGGCCTCCCAGGCCGTCGCCCGGGCGATCACCGTCGACAGCGGTCTGTCCGGCGCGGTCGAGCAGCTGGCCCGCGATCGGGTGGCCGCGGCCAAGCCGGCGTCGGCCGACGTCATTCGTCAGGGACTGCGCCGCGCGGTGGTCGGCCGGGCCCGGCACGCCTCCAATTTCCTTGCCCTCGGCCGGGTCGAAGCGCTGCTCGGCGACACCACGGCGGCGCTGATCGCCTTCGAGTCGGCCGCCGCGGCGCCGCGGGGCCGCGGCCTCGGCCTCCTCGAGGCCGCCCGGCTCCGCCTGGTTCGATCCGAGTACGACCGCGGCTCGGCCGCGTTCTTCGAGGCGGCCACGATCGACGATTCGGCCGTGGTCGCCGGCCTTCGGGCCGATCTGGCCTGGATCGCCACCGGGGCGGAACTCGAGGCGTTCGACGCGCGGACCGGAGTGGACCGGGCCCGGTTCGTCCGCCAGTTCTGGGCTCGACGCGACCGGGCCGACCTCCGGCCCGACGGACACCGCTTGACCACCCACTACGCCCGGCTGGCCGCGACGAAGCGGGCCTTTTCGAACCGGGACGATCAGCGGGTGGCGGTCTGGATCCGGCACGGCGAGCCCGACGCCCGCGCCACCCTGCGGGCCGCCGAGGTGCGGCCGAACGAATCGTGGCGATATCGTCGGCCCGATGGCGACCTGCTGGTCCACTTCCTGGCCGGTCCGGACACCAGCAACTACCGAGTCGTCGAGAGCGTGTTCGACGTCATCGAGGGCGCCGCCGGCGCTCCCGCGGCCGACGGCGAAGGGGCGGCGGGCGGACTCCTCGATCAGGTGCTGCGCTCCCGGGCCCAACTCTCTCCTTTCTATCAGTCGGCGGTGGCGGGGCGCCGGGATCAGCTGGCCGCGTTCCGGATCCGGGAACGGGAACTTGGCCAGGCCAGCCGGAACCTGGCCCTGACGACTGATGGCGATCCGCTCCGGTTCTTCCGGGACCTGCCGGCCCGGCTCCAGGTCGTCTCGATCGACGGCCGGGCCGACAGCGGCGCGGTGCGAGTCTTCCTCGTCATCCCGGCGTTTGCCATCGACTCGGCCACGCCGAAGGACTCGGCCGGCTTGGCCCGGATCCGGATCGTTGCGTGGGATACGGCGCGGGGCGTGTCGGCCGCCATCGATACGACCGTGACGCTGACACCGGTCGAGGGGACCGGGCCGGGCGGGTTCCGGGCCCAGGTGGCCCTGCCGGTGGCGGCGGGCCGATACGACAGTCGGGTGGCGATCGAGGTAGGGCAGTGGGGTCTGATCGTCGGGCGGGACGCGATCCTGGTTGGGGTCGAGGAGGGGCCGCGCCTGTCGGATCTGACGGTGGGAGCGGTCCGGGCCGGGCATCGCTGGGTCCTTGGGCCGGATGATTCGGTGGCCGCGAGTCCGGGG
>JAEUJH010000241.1 GCA_016794825.1 Gemmatimonadota bacterium | reverse complement strand
GCGGTCGTGGAGCCCCCGCAGCCGACGAGGAGGCCCGCGAGGACGTTGGAGGCGATCAGGGCGCGGGCCCCGACCGCCAGCCGGGCAAAGGGAGCAAGGAGCCGCGCCATCGAGCGAACCTCCGGTTGGATCCCGACCGTGAGTGCCGGCCCCGGCTCGGATCCCTCCAGGGGCCATCTACTCGCGCGCAAGTGTCGTGGCAATCAGCTCACGCGGACTCGTCAGGCGGATGGCGACGCCGCGATGCGGTCGTTCCGGGACGAGGGAACCAAATCTAGCTGCCGGCGACGTGCCCCCGGCAGTCTGGCATCGTATTATTCGCTGAAGACCCGCGGTCAGCGCCCGTCTTCCGCACCCTCAAACGGTCCCGGTTCCCCATGCGCTCCCTGCCGGCGCGGCGCCTCGCCGCCTGTCTCCTCCTGCTTGCCCCCGCCGCGGGCGCCGCCCAGACGTCGGCTGGCTACCAGCCGGACTTCTCCCGGGAGGAGTTGACCGCCCGTCGGGCCCGCGTCCTCGACGCCATCGGCCCGCGGGGCATCGCCGTCGTGCCGGGGGCCAGCGGGGTGCCCGGCTTCGGGGTCTTCCGGCAGTCCAACGACTTCTCCTATCTGACCGGGGTGGAGTCGCCCCATGCCTATCTCCTGCTCCACGGCCGCGCCCGTCGCGCCACGCTGTATCTCCCCCGCCGGGACGAGGAGCGCGAGGCGGGCGAAGGCAAGCTCCTGTCGGTCGAGGACAGTGTCCTGATCACCCAACTCACCGGCGTGGAGCAGGTCCGCGGCCTCGAGCACCTCTCCGCCGACCTGGTGAGCGCCGACCTCCTCCGCCCCCCGGCCCTGACCCTCCACACCCCGCTGGCCCCGATGGAAACCGGCAACGACAGCCGCGACGAACTCCTGGCCGGTCGCGCCCGCGTCGCCGCCGACCCGTGGGATGGCCGCCCGGCGCGCGAGGCCCACTTCGTCCGTCTCGTCAAGGAACGATTCCCGCAGTTCGAGATCCGGGATCTCTCCCCGACCCTCGACGCGATGCGCGGGATCAAGAGCGCCGCCGAGATCGCCCTCATTCGCCGGGCCACCCAGCTCGCGGGGCTCGGCATCATGGAGGCCATGCGGTCGACCCAGCCCGGCGTGGCCGAGTCCCACCTCGACGCGGCCGCCAAGTACGTGCACTACCTCAACGGGGCCCGGGGCGACGGCTACGCCTCGATCGTCGCTGGCGGAACCAACGCCTGGATGGGGCACTACTTCCGCAAGACCGACCTGCTCCGCGACGGCGCTCTGGTGCTGATGGACTACGCGCCGGACTACCGCTACTACACCAGTGACGTCACCCGCATCTGGCCCGTCAACGGCAAGTTCTCGCCGGCCCAGCTGGCGCTCTACGAGTTCATCGTCGCCTATCGGGACGCGCTCTTCCGCCACGTCAAGCCGGGCGTCACCTCCGACGAGGTCCTCGACCGGGCGGCCGCGGACATGCGGCAGTACCTGGAGGGCAAGACGTTCGCCTCGCCCGCGCACCTGAAGGCGGTTCGGGAGGGGATCCGCTTCCGCGGACCCTTCCAGCACCCCGTGGGCATGGCGGTCCACGACGTGGGCCGGGTGCGCGGGGTTCCGCTCGAACCGGGGATGGTGTTCACCATTGACCCGATGATCTGGATCCCCGAGGAGCGGCTCTACGTCCGAATCGAGGACGTGGCCCTGGTGACCGCCGACGGAGTAGAGAACCTCAGCGGCTTCGTCCCCACCCGGGTGGCCGATGTCGAGCGAACCATCGCCGAGCCGGGTCTGGTCCAACTGCGCCAACCGGTGCCGCCGACCCCGGGCGCGGAAAAGAGCCGCCCATGACCCGCCGGTTACCCCGGTTCGGCGCCTCGCTCGCGCTCCTGATGGCGTTCGTCCCGCCATCCGGGCCGCTCGATACCTACCCGAAGAACCCCGCCATCGACGCGCTCAACTACGCGTTTCGGCTCGAACTGTCGGACACCACCGACGCGATCGTCGGCGAGCTGACCCTGGACCTCCGCTTTCTGGCGCCCGGCGTGCGGGCCGTGCGGCTGGACCTGATCAACGCCGGACCAGCCCATGACGGCAAGGGCATGCAGGTATCCGGTGTGACGCTGAACGGCGCCGCGGTGCCGTTCACGCATGTCAACGACGAGCTGCTCATTCCGCTGCCGACGCCACCCACCGCCCAGCAGCGCGCCCAGGTAGTGGTCCGGTACTCAGGGAGGCCAGCCACCGGGCTCCTGATCGGCCGGAACAAGCATGGCGACCGGACCTTCTTCAGCGACAACTGGCCCAACCGGGCGCGGCACTGGCTGCCGACGATCGACCATCCCTACGACAAGGCCACGAGCGAGTTCATCGTCACCGCGCCGAGCCACTACCAGGTGGTGTCGAACGGGCTCCAGATCGAGGTCACCGACGCGCCCGGCGCGCTCCGGCGCACCCATTGGCGCAACTCGGTTCCGATCGCCCCCTGGCTCTTCGTCCTCGGCGTGGCCCGGTTTGCCATGCAGCGAGTCGATACCTTCGAGGGGAAGCCGATCGAGACCTGGGTGTACCCCCAGGATCGCGATGCCGGCTTTGCCGACTTCGCGACCCCGACCAAGAGCGCGCTGGCCTTCTACAGCGACTACGTCGGCCCCTACGCCTACGAACGGCTGGCCAACATCCAGTCGAGCAGCGTGGGCGGCGGCATGGAAGCGGCGTCGGCGATCTTCTACCACGAGAGCGCCGTCACGGGCACCAGGAGCATTCGCTGGCGCAACGTGGTGATTCACGAGATTGCCCATCAGTGGTTCGGCAACGCCGTCACCGAATCCGACTGGGACGACGTCTGGCTGAGCGAGGGCTTCGCTACCTACTTCACCCTGCTCTACATCGAGCACGCTTACGGCCGGGACGAGTTCCTGCGCGGGCTCGAGGACAGTCGCCAGACCGTCATGGCCTTCGCCGCCAGGAACCCGGCCTACACCATCGTCCACCAGAACCTGAGCCGCATGGAGGATGTGACCAGCTCGCACACCTACCAGAAGGGGAGCTGGATACTTCACATGCTGCGCGGGGTGGTCGGCTCCGAGGCCTTCCAGCGCGGCATCCGGACCTACTATCAGCGGCACTTCAACGCCAACGCCACGACCGCCGATTTCCGGCGGGCCATGGAAGAGGCGTCCGGCCGCGAGTTGGGGTGGTTCTTCGACCAGTGGCTCTACCGCCCGGGCACCCTCGAGATCGCGGGTCGCTGGAGCTACGATGCCCGGGCCAGGCAGGTCCGGCTCGCGCTCGATCAGGTCCAGACCGACGGGAGCCAGTTCAGGATGCCGATCGAGGTGGCGGTTCACTACCGGGGTCAGGCGGTCCCAGCCATCCACCGCCTGGAGCTGAACGCCAAGGCCAACGCGTTCACGATCGACGCCCCGTCCGAGCCGGACGACGTGCGATTGGACCCGAACCGGTGGGTCCTGATGAAGTCCACGTTGCAGAGGGGGCGCTGACGGGTGGCCTCATCAGCCCGCCAGCGCCCCCTCCAATACGTCGGACCCCTAGCGACGCCGGAAGCGGATCTCCGGATAATCGGGCGACGGGGCCTCGAGCAAGGGGCTCTTGATCCCTTTCAGGTACCGATCGAAGAAGGCCAGCGTGTAGGTGGTGATCATCTCGTGGGCTCGGCGAGGCGCCACCAGTGAGGTGTCCTGGAACGTCTTCAGGAACAGTGGCAGGTCGGAGAAGTGCCCGTGGTTGGTCCGGGCGATGGTGAGGTCGTACCAGTCGCCGCGTGCCCGGGCAGCGAGGGCGCTGTCGTAGGCCGCGACCTCGGCGAACATCTCGCGGACCGCGGCCCGCTGGGCCTCGGGCGCCGAGGCGACGTCGTCCTGTCCGTGGTGGACGAGCATGAACGGCCCCTTGACCGGCTCCGTCAACACCGTGCCGAACAGGCGGCCGTCGTGGTTGACCGCCGCCTTGACCCGCCGGTCCAGGTGCAGCATCTCGATCGCCGCCGCCCCGCCGAACGACCAGCCAAGCATCCCGACTCGTCCGAGGTCGAGGCGTCCCTTGAATGGGCCGGGCTCGCGATTGAGCGCCTCGATCCGGTCGAGGACATAGCGGGAGTCCTCGATCCAGAGCGGAAAGGAGCTGCCGCCGAGATACTCCATGGTGCGGGCCATCGTGGCCCGCATGTCCTTGGGATCCGGCGCGGGCATGGTCAGGGTGTCGGCCTTGAAGGAGACACCGTCGGAGAACAGCGAGGTCCGGTTGAGCCCGGGGTGGTCGATGCTGAAGACGACGTAGCCGTGACTGGCCAGCAGTTCGGTCAGGAAGGTGGCGCTGAAGCGGGTCCACCCGGCGCCGTGGCTGTAGACGAGCACGGGGTATTTGCGTCCGGCGGCGGCCAGCGGGGCGCCGTCCACCGCGTGGGTCGTGACGTGTTCCCACGGTTTGAACGTGGACGCGGGACCGAACTCGGCCGGGGTCCGGATGTAGCGCGCCGGCTTCGCGTCCGGGACCGGCTCCGCGGGATACCATACCTGCACCGGGAGGTGACGTTTGTCGCTGGGATCCCGGGTCAGGCGCTCGGCGCGGCTGCTGTCGACCCAGAGCCAGTCGTACACCCCAACCGCGTGGGGGCCGGACGGCTTGAGGAAGAGATCGGCTGGGATGCCGGCGGCGGCCTGCGCGGCGAGGCGGCTGCCGGAGATCGTCGCCGCGATCGCGATCGCGAGGATTCGGGGAATGTGAGCGCGCTTCATGATGGCTCCGTTTCGACGCGGACCAAGCTTAAGGAACGGTCGTGGGAAACGCCATGCCGCCGGCGGCCGTAGCCGCCTGGCGCAGAGTTGGACAACCGGGAACCCGGGCCGGTGAGGTAGCTTCCAGGATGCGAATCTCCCTCGTCGCCGCCATCGTCGCGGCCACCGCCTGCACCGCCCCGGCACCGCCCGCCCCCATCGCCAGCGTCCTGTTCCCCGCTGGCGGCGAGGCCTACGAACCGACCGTGGCGATCGACCCGACCAACCCCGACCGCCTGGTCGTCGCCGCCATGAACGGGATGCCCCCGGTGGGCAAGAGTACCGGGATCGTGGCCTGGTCGTCCCTCGACGGCGGCCGGACCTGGCAGGGAGAGGCCCTCGCCACGCCGCGGCCCGCCGGCTCCACCGGGCCGCAGGAATTCGGGGCCGACGTCGTGGCCGCGTTCGCGGCCGATGGCACGCCCCTCCTCGCCTCGATGTCCGCGGTCGGCGAGTCGATGGGGGTCTACCTCTCCCGCGTCGCGGGCGGGTTCGGGTCCGCCCCGGCGGTGCCGGTCTTCATGAACAGCCGCGACGCCGCCACCGGGGCCACCACGATGTACGACAAGGACTGGCTCCTGGTCGATCGACGCGAGGACAGCCCCCACCGCGGCACCGTCTACCTGTCGACCGGCGCCCTCGTCATGGCGGCGCTCCCCGACAAGCTGGGCAGTCCATGGCAGGGCCCGCTGATCTCGCGGATCGAGCTGCGAGCGTCCCGCGACGGCGGCCTCACGTTCGGCCCCCCGGTCACCGTCTCCGCCGACTCGGCCTTTTCCGCCCAGCTCGCGGTGACCCCTGGCGGCGCGCTCGAGGTCACCTATGCCCGTCTGGTCGACATGCGCGGCGCCGCCATGGGCGTCTTCCACCGCCGCTCCACCGACGGGGGCGCCACCTTCGGCCCGGCCGAGCCGGTGGCCGTCATGACCGGCGACACCCTGCTCGACAGTCCGGTCCTGGCCAGCCGGCCTAACGGTGACCTGCTGGCCTGCTGGTCGCAGGGCGATCGCGCCGACGACCGGACCAACCGGGTCCGCTGCGCCACCCGGCCCGCCGGAGGGAAATGGTCAGCGCCCCGGCCGGTCGATCCGGCCCTCCCGGCGGGCGCGGCGGAGGCCTGGCCGGCCGTGGCCGGGACCGATCGGGCCTGGTATCTGGGACAGTTCGTGGTGACGGAGCGCCGGACCGAGTTCATCCTCTATCGAAGCGGCGACGGCGTCGGGTTCGAGCGGGTGGCGGTCCTCGGGGCGCGGGACAGCGTGGGCCTGGCGCAGTTCTGCACCAACGCCGTCACGCCGTGCCGTCGTTCCCGACCGGATGGCTTTACCCAGGGGGACTACACCGCCCTCTCGGTCGGCGGCGACCGTCTGGCCGCGGCCTTCGTGCTTCCGAGGATCGTGGGCGCCAAGCCTGATTCCGGCGCGGTGCATGTCGTCGTGCTGCCCGAGCCTGGGCTTGGCGGCGCCAGGCGCTAGCCGAACCTCGGGCGGCCCCCGGTCAACCGGCATCGGTCCGGCGCTATCGTTGATCGCCCGTCATCAATTGCCAGATGTGACGAATTGCCTCGTTCAATGTCGTGACCTTCGCAGCGGCGAGCCGCCCGCCGGGGTATTCCGCCACAATGGTGACCGCCAGGGGCAGAGCACCGGCTTCCCGCTTCTCGGGAGGCTGGCGCGCAGCCGAGGCGGCCGCCTTGTTGGCGTCGAGGACCTTGAGGACTTCAGCCCGCAACCGGTCCACCGTGGCACCGTGTGCGGTCAGGACCTGCGCAGCGATCCCGATCTCTTCACGAGCTAGTCCAAGGAGGAGGTGCTCTGATCCGACATAGGAATGTCCGAGTTGACTCGCCTCGCGCATCGCCAGCTCGAGTACCTTCTTTGCCCGGCTGGTGTAGGGCAGATCGGACCCCACCGCTCGTGCCTCGGCTCCCGGCGGGACGGCCTTCCCGAGGTCCGCGAGTACGGCATCAACGGGCACAGCGAGGTTGTTGAGAACCTCGTCGGCGACCGAGTGCGTCACCTGTAGAAGGCCGAGGAGAAGGTGCTCCGTGCCGACGTACCCATGTCGGAGCCGATCCGACTCCTGTCTCGCGGCATGCAAGATGGCGCGAACGTTGTCCGTGAAATTGTAACCCGTCATCGGATGCCCTCCACACGGGGGCGGTGATCGGACCACCGGAGGCCACCAAGTTATCGAGTATGAAACCCGCCCGATAGCAACGGGCGTTCCGGTTGCCATGTACGATGTCGAACGGCGAGACGTCCGACGACCCAGCAAGCCGCCGTCCGATCAGGAACGCGCCGACAGGGCCCGTCGAAACATGGCCGCCATGTTCGTGATATCGGTCTTCAACAGCCCTCGCCACCGCCCCTGGTACCGGACGAACGGCACCACCTCGAAGTCACGAATCGCAACGCCGCTGACCGACATGCTGATCCGAGACACGACCAGCATGGTGTCCCCGCCCTGCGGCACATGCCCCAACGGGGTGATGGTGGCCGACCTGAGGGCCTCGGCCATGCCCTCCTGCTGACGGATGGAGTTCTTGAGGAAACGGGCGAACAGCACCGTATCGGGGAGCCTCGCGAACTCGGCCAGGGACTGAACCTCGAACATCTGGCTCTGGAGCGCCTCCATGCCCGGCGCCGACACGATCGGCTGGAACAGGTCCCGCAACTGCCGCAGGGCCTCGGGATGCATGATCCGCGCGGCGGCCGGCCAGTCGTTGCGCCGCATCGCGGCACCGAACTCGCGGGCGGCGTCTTCGGGCGCGGCTTGCGCCCGGACGGCGGCAGACGGCATTCCGACTGCGAGGACCAGCGCCACAATGGCTCGTCTCAAGGGGTCACCTCGCGTTGGGGCCGTCGAAATGAGCGGCGATCGGCAACGGACGCCGGCGTTGGAGCCCCGCCGACCGGCTGCGGGACCCAACGGATCGGACCTCCGCTGCGAGGGCGCACATCCTAGTTAGGCCGACCGTGATCGATACTCATCGTGGCGCCACCCGACGAACCTCGACCCGCGGTGCCGGGTCGTCCTGGATGATCATCACCAGACTACCCTGGGCGGCTGCAATCCGAGGCACTCCCTGGCCCCCGTCTCTAAGCTGCCCGGTCTTCGGGTCCAAGATGAGGGTATAGATCGTCGCAATTGAGGTGTCGCCCGCCTTCAGCGCAGCGGCTGAACGATACGCTATCTGCGCGACGAGACCAATCGACGCGACAAAGGTAAGGCTTAGGCCGGAATTGACACCAGCCGCGTTGAGGGTCACCTCATACCCCTGCGGCCGGTCGAGGATGGTGTTCGCTTGGAAGTCGGTGACGATGGTGCGCCAGAGAGGGGAACCATCCTGCCGGTAGGCTCGCACCTCACCGATGCTCCCGTTCGGCATCAGAAACACGGCTCCGGCTTGGGAGTCGCAGGCGAGGCGCACCTCGCCGAACTGATCGTTCACGGCGGGGTTCGGGGAGTTGTAGAGGGGCGCGAAGGCGGCCGGCGGTGCACTGTCCGATCGAAAGAATCGGACCGTCCTTGGGTCGCCCGGCTGGAGTCCATTTACAAAGAGTCCCATGTCTGTCGCGCATAGGCTCCGCAACCGAATGCCCCACTGGCGCCTGACCTGAGGCCGGTATCCCGCTGGCGTCTGTTGAAAGCGCTGCAGCGAGCGAGACAGATCTGATACGACGATGCTTCCGTCCGGTGCAACGGCGAGCCCCTTGGGATGGTCGAACTCGCCCGGCCCACTGCCCGCCCGTCCAAAACGTTGCCGCAGCGCGCCATTCTGCCCGAAGACGCGGACCTCGTTCTGGGACCCATCGAGGATTGCCAAGGAGCCCGTCGGCGTAAACGCGGCGGCTGTTATCTCGCCAAATACGACCTCGGGCGGTCCGTCTTCCTTGCCAAGCGAGACCAGCGGCTCGCCGTGGAACCGTAGCGGGGCCGATGTTGAAAGGTCGGCAAGGCGGACTGTCGAGGTGGGAGCGATGCCCCGGTCAATGAACCGCGGATCCGGGTGGCGGCCGGCGGTTTGCCCATGGGCAGCCGTCGCGGCGCTCCCGGTCGCGCAGAACAACGCGAATGTGAGGCTCCGTCGACGCATGCTCATGGGCTCTCCACAGTGGACGACTGCTGGGTGGTTCGGCCCAACGACTTAGGGTTCAGCGGCGGGCGCCACCGCGCGGTGAGCGGCTCCACCGGTCGTCGGCCAACCTGGGGTGCGGCCGCGACTCGGGGAGCGGAAACCCGGGCGCCCGTCCGCTGCGACACCGGGTTGGGCCGGCCGCTGCTCGACACGACGCCGAATGGAGAGCCCCGCAGAGAGAGCCGTGAACCGGCGGCGACCAGTCGTCGCGAATGCGCCGAGTTCCGGACCGATCAGCAGCCTCCCCAGAGGGATATTGATCCCCATGCTGACCGTCGCGGCCGCACGGAGATCGTGTCCGCAGTATTCGGCGAAGTCCCCGGCGCGGGTAGCCGGTGCGGTTGGGTCCGCCAGGCGCGCGTTGAGGCCGTTGAAGACGAACCGACAGGAGCCAGGGACGAGGGCGGGTCCGGCGCCTATCAATACCCAAGGTCGCGGCTGGTGCTGGGACGTACCGACACCGGCAAGAACGCTCGCCACATGGAACCACTGGCCACCAGTTGGGGGTGTCGCCGCGACGTAGCCGAGGAGACTCAGGGTCGGCCCGCGCTGACTCTCACGGCCGACCCGAAGGGTCCCGACGGCGACGGCATCCGCCTCGCTTCCGCTGCCGAGGCGGCCGACACCAAGTGCGCCGCTGACGGCCGGTTGAGCGGCGACGGGAGCCGCGAGCGCGGCGGCGGCCAGACCAACGATCGCGATGGCAGCTCGAATCGGAAGCGCTCGCTTTCGAAGGAACGTGTGGGCGGCCCAGACCCCGCGACCTCCGCCATCGGGGACGTGAGCCTCGGCTACCCGGTAATCAGCCCCGCCCGGTCGGGATGCGCCAGCCCCCCCCCAAACGGGCCTCCCGACTACCCACCCTGCTGACCGACTTCCGGCCGCGCGTCCTCGCTCGGCAAACGCATCGGCTGCGCGCGCCACTAGGTCACCGTTCGCCATAGCCACTCGGCCGGCCCAAAGCGGAACCGGGCCAGCCACCAGACGCTGAGCGGCACGTGGGTCAGGAAGATGCCCACCCCGACGAGCGGATAGACCCACGAGGACAAGCGGCCCGCGAGCCCCAGGCCATAGGGCAGGAAGAGCAGCGACATCACGACCGATTGCCAGAGGTAGTTGGTCAGACCCATACGCCCGATGGCTGCCAGTGGGGCAAGCCGCCGCCGCCAGACCTCGCCCGCCGCCGACACCGCCAGGAAGACGCCAGCGAAATAGGCGAGTGCGAGGAGCGTATTGCCCAGGTATCTCACCGCTGTCGTCGCGACGGGCCGGCTCGCGAGCCAGGGAACGGGACCACCGTCCGGGCCGAGCAGCACCAGCAGATTCCCCCCGACCCCGCCTACGACGCCAGCCACCACCACGGCGCGCAACCAACCGCGGGCGCGGGATGGCTGCAGCAGACGCCGCGAGCGCCACGCCGCAACGCCGAGCAGGAACATCGCAAGGATGTGGAGCAGACTGGGATTCCGCCGCAGGTCCGCCGACCAGCGGAGCTGCTCCGGAACCTGCCACACCGCCCGATAGGCCTCGGTGGACACCCAAATCCGGCCACTGATCGACACCTGAAAACCGGCCACCACGGGTCGGAGCGACGGAGACGTTGACCGTGGCAGGGGAACCCTGGTTCCTCTGCCCTCATGAGCAACGTCTTGAGCGAAACCACTCGGCAGCAGGTGCTGGCCCTCGGGCGCCTGGGATGGCCCCTGCGGCGCATCGAGCACGCCACCGGCGTCCGTCGCGAGACGGCGAGCGCGTACCTGAAGGCCGCCGGCATCGCCGTCCGGGGGCGCGGGGGCCGGCCCCGGGTCTGGCCCCCGCCAAAACCGGCCACCACGCCGGCGGTGTCCACCGACTGGGCCGCGCCGGCGGGCGAGCCGCCGCCGGGGCGGGCCCCCACCGCGAGCGCCTGCGAGCCCTTCCGGGAGCTGATCACCGACGCGGTCGGCCGGGGCCGCAACGCCATGGCGATCTGGCAGGACCTGGTCGACGACCATGGCTTCGCGGGCCGCTACGCCAGCGTCCGCCGCTTCGTCCGCCAGCTGCGCCGCACCGCCCCCGTCGAGGCCCGCGTCGTGATCACGACCCCGCCGGGCGAAGAAGCGCAGGTCGACTACGGCGAGGGGCCCATGGTCCGCGACCCGACCACGGGGAAGTACCGGCGGACCCGGCTCTTCGTCCTGACGCTGGGCTACTCCCGGAAAGGCGTGCGCTTCCTCGTCTGGCGGTCGAGTGCGCAGGTCTGGGCCGAACTCCACGAGCGCGCCTTCCGCCGGCTCGGGGGCACCGTGCGGGTGGTGGTGCTCGACAATCTGCGCGAAGGCGTCCTCACGCCCGATGTCTACGACGCCGCGCTCAATCCGCTGTATCGCGACGTGCTCGCCCACTACGGCGTGGTGGCCCTCCCCTGTCGGGTCCGCGACCCCGATCGCAAGGGCAAGGTGGAAGCCGGGATCGGCCACACCCAGCGGACGCCCCTCAAGGGGCTACGCTTCGAAACCCTTGAGGCCGCCCAAGCCTACCTCGACCGCTGGGAGGCCCGGTGGGCGGATACCCGGATCCACGGGACCACCAAGCGCCAGGTCGCGGCCATGTTTGCCGAGGAGCAGCCGGCCCTCGGGCCGCTGCCCCTCGAGCCGTTTCGCTCCTACCGCTTCGGGCAGCGCACGGTCCATCTCGATGGCTGCGTCGAAGTCGAGGCGGCCTACTACGGGGCGCCCCCCGGCTGGATCGGGCAGCGGGTCCAGGTCCAGTGGAACGCCCTCCACGTCCGGCTGCTCGATCCCCGGACCGGCCAGTTGCTCCGCGAACACGTGCGCACGAGCCGGGGCGCGCATCGGATCCGCGACGAGGACCGACCGGCCCGCACCCCGGCGACCACCGTCACCCTGCTGACCCGGGCGCACGGGGCCGGCCACCACCTCGGCGTGCTCTGCACGCATATCCACCAGCACGAGGGGGTCGCTGCCGTGCGACGGATCCAGGGGGTGCTGGCCCTGGCCAAACGGTTCGGCCCCGTCCTGGCCGACGAGGCCGCGCAGGCCGCCTTGGCGCTCGGCGTCCCCAGCTACCGCTTTCTCCGCCGCTATCTCGAGCGGCGCCCGCCGCTGGCGGTCACGCTGCGCCAGGTCGATCCGCTCATCCGGCAGCTCACCCGCTATCGCGATCTCATTGACCACGTCACCGGAGGGACCCCATGAATCTCGTCGAACTCCACCACGCGCTCCGCCAGCTCCGCCTCTCCGGGATGGCGGACGTCCTCGAGGTCCGGCTCCGCCAGGCGCAGACCGAGCGGCTGCCGCCGCTCGATCTGATCGCCGCCCTCGTCGCGGACGAACTCCTCCGCCGCCAGGATCGGCTGCTCGCGCGGCGACTCGCCCAGGCCCGGTTTCGGGACGCGGACCGCTCGCTCGACTCCTTCGACTTCGACTTCAACAAGAAGCTCAATCGCGCGCTGATTCACGAACTCGCCACCGCCCGCTTCGTCGCCCAGCGGGAGGATGTCCTCTTCCTCGGCCCGCCGGGCACCGGCAAGAGCCATTTGGCCCAAGCCATCGGCCGGGCCGCGATTCAGCAGGGCCACCGCGTCGTGTACCGAGAAGTCCACACCCTGCTTGAGGAGCTGGCCGACGCCACGCTCGACGGGACCCGGAAGACGTACCTCGCCGAGCTGGCGAGCGTCCCGCTCCTGATTCTCGACGACCTCGGGATGCGGAAGCTGCCGCACACGGCGGCCGAAGATCTGCTCGAGCTCGTCATGCGCCGGTACGAGCGGGCGTCGACCCTGCTGACCTCCAACCGGCCGGTGGACGACTGGGGCAAGCTGCTGGGGGACACCGCCGCCGTGACGGCCCTCCTCGATCGGCTCCTGCACCACGCCCACGTGCTGAAGTGCGGCCCCCGGAGCTGGCGGACCAAAGTGGCCACCGACTTGCGCACCGACCCCGCGGCGCGCTAAATCCTTCACCCGTCTCGGTCGCATGCCCGTGGTGGCCGGTTTTGACTGTCGATGTGGTGGCCGGTTTTGCAGTGTCCACCGAGGGCTGAGGTGGGATAGTCAGAACTTAAGTTGACAGTCAGTCTCCTTCGGTGTCTCATTCCTTGACGAGGAGAGAGGAGACGAAGGACGATGACGACCCAAGAGAAGGTGATCCGGACCAAGGTCGGGTTGTTGGAACTGGCCAAGCAG
>JAEUJH010000234.1 GCA_016794825.1 Gemmatimonadota bacterium | reverse complement strand
GCTGACCCACCAGGCGGGCTACTCCGTGGCGCTCGGCGCCTTCCTGGCCGGGGTCCTGATGAGCGAGTCGGGGGTGTCGCATCAGGTCGGCGAGATCGTCCGGCCGGTGCGCGATCTCTTTGCCGCCGTCTTCTTCGTGGCAGTCGGGATGCTGCTCGACGTGCCGGCCGCGATCGCGGCCTGGCCGCTGGTGCTGGCGTTCGTGGCGGTGGTGGTCGGCGGCAAGATCCTCGGGGTCTCGGTCGGCGCGTTCCTGACCGGCTTCGGGACCCGGGTTTCGATTCAGGCCGGTCTCAGCATGGCCCAGATCGGCGAGTTCTCCTTCATCATCGCGGGGCTCGGGGTGGTCGCGATCGGGGGCCCGCCGCTCTACTCGATCGCGGTGGCCACCGCCATCGTCACCGCCTTCCTAACGCCCTGGCTGGTGAGCCGCTCCGAGGCGGTGGCCCTGTGGGTCGATCGACGGTTGCCGCATCCGCTCCAGACCTTCTCGTCGCTCTACGGGTCGTGGCTCGAGACCCTGGGGCAGTCGCGCGGAGCGGCCAGTCCGTGGCGACGGAGCCGGCGCCTTGTTCGGCTGCTGGTGCTCGACTCGGTGGTGTTGGCCGCTTTGCTCGTCGGCACCAGCGTGGCATACCGGGAGTCGACGGGGTGGCTGGCCCGGTTTGGGATCGCCGCGGCGGTGGAGCGGCTGGTGATTCTGGGCGCCGGGGCGGCGCTCGCCATCCCGTTCGGGTTCGGGCTGGTGCTGGCGGGCCGCCGACTGGCCCGGCAACTGGCCGAGTCGGTGGTGCCGCCCGTGGCGGCCGGCAAGGTCGATCAGGGCCGATCGCCGCGGCGGCTGCTCCAGATCAGCGTCGAGGTGGCGATTACGCTGGCGATCGGGATCCCGCTGGTGGTGGTGACCCTGCCGTTCCTGCCGCCGTTCGGGGCGCCGGGCGTGATCGTGGCGCTGCTGGCGCTCCTTGGCCTCTCGTTCTGGCGGACGGCGCGCGACCTCGACAGTCACGCCCGCGCGGGGGCCGAGCTGGTGGTGCACGTCCTGGCGCGGCAGGCGGCCCGCGGCCGGGGCGACGGGATGGAGGCGGTGCGGGGCATGCTGCCCGGCCTGGGCGACCTCGAGCCGATCCGGATCGAGCCGGGGTCGCCCGGCGAAGGCAAGACGTTAGGCGACCTCAATCTCCGGGGCCGGACCGGGGCCACCGTGGTCGGGCTGGTCCGCGGCGAGGATCGGGAGGCGGCGCCCGACGCCGACACCCGATTGTCGGCCGGCGACTGGATCGCCGTGACGGGCACTCATCAGGCCATTACGGAAGCCCGAGATCTAGTACGCGCCAGAGATACCAGCTCGCGATCGACCGATACGGCCGCCACCGCTCCCCCCGCCGAGCCACCGTCCGGGGGCTCGGGAGGCGCTTGACCCCGAACACCCGGCCAAAGCCTTTCCGGATCCCGAGGTCGCCGAGCGGGAGGACGTCGGGATGGCCCAGGTGGAAAATCAGCAGCATCTCGACCGTCCATCGTCCCACCCCCCGAACCTGAACCAGTCGTTCGATGATCGCCTCGGGCTCGAGGCTGGCCAGGTCACGCCGGGACGGGACCGTCCCCTTCTGGGCGTGGGCGGCCAAGTCGATGATGGCCTTGGACTTGGCTGTCGAGAGCCCGGCGCTCCGCAGGGTGGCTTCAGGAGTGGCCAGGACCTGGTCAGGGGTCGGGTTCCGGCGGCCTCCGGGGCTATAGATCCGGCGAAATCGGCCGAAGATAGTACCAGCGGCCTTGCCGGACAGTTGCTGGTAAATGATGGCCCGCTGGAGGTAGTGGAACGGTGAGCGCAGGTCGGGTGGCTCGAGGTCGAGCGGTCCGACGAGCCGAATGGCTCGACCGAGGTCCGGGTCGGCGGCGGCGAGGTGGGCCAGGGCGGCGGCCCGGTCGACGACCGGTCCCTCGTCGTCGCGCCAGAGCAGGGAAGGGTGGGCGGCAGGGCGGGCAGGCATGGTCAATGGTACTCGGACTCGAGGAAGGCGCGCGAGTGGCACTCAACGTACTGATCGTCGACGACGACGCTACCGTTCGCCGGATCCTTTCCCGCTTGCTGGAAAAACGGTTCGGGGCGGTGGTGCGGGAGGCGGTGGACGGCCTGGCCGGCTTCCTGGCGGCCGACGCCGAGCCGCCCGACTTGGTCCTGCTCGACGTCGCGATGCCGATCGTCGACGGCCCCGACCTGCTCGCCAAACTCCGGGCCGATCCCCGCTTCGCGAACCTGCCGGTCATCACGATCTCGGCCGCGGGCGAACGCGACGTGGTGATGCGGATGATCGAACTCGGCGTGGCCGACTACCTCCGCAAGCCCCTCAACCTGGCGGCGGTCGAGAAGCGCCTCGTTCGGGTGCTGACGGCGACGGGCCACCTCCTGCCGGAGACGATGCGATGAAGGTGCTGGTCGTCGAGGACGACGCGGCAACCCGCCGGATCCTCGGGCGGTTGCTCTCGAGTTCCTTCGGGGCCGATATCGTCGAGGCGGAAAACGGCCTGGCGGCGTTGCTGGCGCTGGAGACCGACGTTCCCGACTTGGTGGTCACCGACGTCAACATGCCGTTGCTCGACGGCTTCGGACTGCTCCAGGCCATCCGGGCGTCGGGCACCCACGCGGATCTGCCGGTCGTGGCCGTGTCGGCCTCGA
>JAEUJH010000215.1 GCA_016794825.1 Gemmatimonadota bacterium | reverse complement strand
GCTCTCCGCGCCATGCTCCGCCCCCGCAACCTGCTGCTCGCCCTCGCCGGACTCCTGGTGGTCTGGTTCGGCCTCGGCCGCCTGCTGCCGACCGCCGTCGACACCGTCCCGGTCGAGCGCCGGGAGCTGGTGCAATCCGTGGTGGCCACCGGCCGGGTGCGGAGCCTGTCCCGAGCCCGGCTCGGCGCCGACCTGTCCGGCACGGTGGAACGGGTCCTCGTCCGCGAGGGCGACCGGGTCCGTCCCGGCCAGGTTCTCGTCCAACTCGAGGATCGGGAAAGCCGGGCCCAGGTTGCCCAGGCCCGGGCCGCGTTGGCCCAGGCGGAGGCGGCCGTGGCGGGCATCGGCGAAGTCCGCCAGGCGGTGGCCGAGGCCACGCTGCGGTCGGCGGACGTGGCGCTGGCGCGGGCGGAGGCCGACTTCCAGCGGATGCAGCGGCTGGTGGACGCGGGCGCCTCGGCGGCGGACCAGCTCGATCTGGCGCGGCAGTCGCTCGAGGCGGCGCGGAGCCAGCGCGACATTGCCCGGGCGCAGTTGCGGGCCGCTGGCGGCGGGGGTTCCGATCGGCGGGGCGCCGACGCCAACCTGGAGCAGGCCCGGGGCGCGCTGGCGCTCGCCGAGGCTCGGCTCGCCAACACCAGGGTGGTGAGTCCGGGCGCCGGGCGGATCCTGACCCGCGACGTCGAACCGGGCGACGCCGTGCAGACCGGCCGGGTGCTGCTGACCATGGCGCTCGATGGGCCGACCCAGCTGGTGGCGGTTCCGGACGAGAAAGACGTGTCGCGCCTCGCGGAGGGTCAGCCGGCGGTGGCGTCGGCCGATCCGTATCCCGATCAGGCGTTCCCGGCGCGGGTCAGCTACGTGGCGCCGTCGATCGATCCGGAGCAGGGCACCGTCGAGGTCCGACTTGACGTCGACAGCGCCCCGCCGTTCCTCCGGCCCGACATGACCGTGTCGGTACAGATCGAGACCGCGCGTCGGCCGGCGGCGCTGACGGTTCCGCTGGCGGCGATCCGGGAGCCCTTGTCGCGGGCGCCGTGGGTGCTCCGGCTCGAGGGTGGCCGGGCGGTTCGGCGGGACGTGACGTTAGGCGTCCGCGGCGAGGTCCACGCCGAGGTCCTGACCGGCCTCGAGGAGGGCGACCGGATCGTGGCCGCGTCGGCTCGGGGCGTCGTCGCCGGCGACCGGATCCGGGCCCGGTCGGGGACCCGGTGACGTTCGAGTGGTTCGTCGCCCTCCGGTTTCTCCGGGAGGGCCGGACCCAGACGGCGTTGATCCTGACCGGCGTCTGCGTCGGGGTCGGCACCATCGTGTTTCTCTCCGCCCTGATCAACGGGCTCCAGGACAACATCATCGCCCGCACGCTGGGCAATCAGGCCCACATCGTCGTGCGCCCGCCGGAGGAACTGCCGCGGATCGTCGACTCGGGCGGAACGGATCTGCTCGACGCGCGGGTCATCCGCCCGCCGCAGCGGATCCGTCCGATCCAGCAATGGCAACAGGTGGCGGCGACGATCCGGCGGGCCGCGGGCGTCACGGCGGTGGTGCCCACGGTCAACGGCCCGGCGTTCGCGCTCCGGGGCAACGGGACCAAGGCGGTGGCGGTCCGGGGTCTCGATCCGGCGGAGTACTCCGCCATCGTCGACCTCGGCCCCAAGCTGGTGGCGGGGACGCTCGAACTGACGGGGTTCCAGGCCATCGTCGGCCTCGACCTGGCCCGGAGCCTCGGTCTCGTGGTGGGCGACAAGATCCGGCTCCTGGTCGGTTCCGGCACCACGGCCATCTACACCGTGGTCGGGACGATCGACCTGGGCATCAAGGACTTGAACGAGCGCTGGGTCCTGATTCCGCTCCGGGCGGCGCAGACCCTGTTCGGGCTCGAGGGCGGGGTGTCGACGCTGGAGGTCAAGGTCGACCGGATCTTCGAGGCGGAGCCGGTGGCGGCGGTGCTGTCCCAGCAGACCGGCCTCGACGCCGAGAGCTGGATGAAGACCAACTCCCAGTTGCTCGTCGGCCTCCGCTCCCAGAGCAGCTCGAGCATCATGATCCAGACCTTCGTGATCCTGGCGGTGGCGCTCGGGATCGCCAGCGTGCTGGCGGTGTCGGTGGTGCAGAAGGCCCGGGAAATCGGGATCATGATGGCGTTCGGAACCGCGCGGGCCAAGGTGCTCCGGATCTTCCTGATCCAGGGCGGGCTGGTGGGCCTGATCGGTTCGTTAGGCGGGGTGGCGATGGGCCTCGGGCTCGGCCTCTTCTTCGAGAGTCTGGCCACCAATCCCGACGGCACGCCGACGTTCCCGGTGGTGCTTCGGTACGGGCTCTACGCCCGGGCGGCGGGGGTGGCCACGATCACGGGGCTCCTGGCCGCGGTCCTCCCGGCCCGGCGGGCCTCGCGGCTCGATCCGGCGGTGACGATCCGGAATGGCTGAGCCGCTGCTGGCGGTGGCGGGAGTCACCAAGGACTACGGGACCGCGATCGTCACCCGGGCGCTGCGGGGCATCGACTTTTCCGTCGAGCCGGGCGAGTTCCTGGCCCTGACCGGCCCGTCGGGCTCCGGCAAGAGCACCCTGCTCAACCTGATCGGCCTGCTCGACCGCCCCACCAGCGGGCGGATCGCGATCCGGGGTACCGATACGGGATCGCTCGACGCCGACGGCCTGGCCCGGTTCCGCGGCCGGACCATCGGCTTCGTGTTCCAGTTCCACCACCTGCTGCCCGCCTTTTCCGCCACCGAGAACGTCCTGATGCCGGCGTTTGCCGACCTCGGCCGGATCACCGAACCGATGCGGGCCCGGGCCGAGTCGCTGCTTCGGTCGGTGGGTCTGGGCGATCGGCTCGATCGCAAGCCGAGCGAGTTGTCCGGCGGCCAGCAGCAGCGAGTGGCGATTGCCCGGGCCCTGATGATGGAACCCGCGCTGCTGCTGGCCGACGAGCCGACCGGCAACCTCGACCAGGAATCCGGCGAACAGGTGTTCCAGCTCCTCCGCCGGCTCAACGCCGAGGAAGGCGTGACCTGCGCCATCGTCACCCACGACGATCGGCTGGCGGTCCGCTGCGACCGCAACATCCACCTGGTCGACGGCCTCGTCGACCGCGATCAGCGGACGCCTCAACCCGCCTGAG
>JAEUJH010000126.1 GCA_016794825.1 Gemmatimonadota bacterium | reverse complement strand
CCAGCAGGCCGGCGACCGGCGGATGACGCAGACCGGCCTCTCGCTCGGCACGCCGCAGTACATGGCGCCCGAGCAGGCCATGGGCGAGAAGACGGTCGACGCCCGGGCCGACGTGTACGCGCTGGGCGCGGTGACGTACGAAATGCTGGCCGGCGATCCGCCGTTTACCGGGTCGACGGTGCAGGCGATCGTGGCCCGGGTCCTGAGCGAACGGCCCACGCCGCTGACCACTCTCCGGGACACGGTGCCCGCGGCCGTAGAGCAGGCCGTGCTCACCGCGCTCGCCAAGCTCCCGGCCGACCGCTTCGCGACGGCCGCGGAGTTCGCGACGGCGCTCGTGGCGCCGGGTTCCCTGGTGGGGCCGGCCTCGGCGCCGAGTCGCGGATCCGGACGGGGCGCGCGAATCGGGGTCGGGCTCGCGTTGGCGGCCGCCGGGATGGCGGTCGGGGCGGTGCTGGCCTGGCTGACGGTCCGGCCCGGCGACCAGGCGCGCGATCTCGAGTTCCCGCCGACGGCGCCGATGAATCAGGGTGACTGGTATCGGAACTTCTCGGTGGCGCCGGACGGGTCGTTCATCATCTACGAGGCGCTCATCGGGACCCGATCGCAACTCTGGATCCGCGAACCATTCGGCTCCGGCGCGCGGCCGATCGCGGGCACCGAGGGCGCCTTCGGTACCCCGAAGATCTCATCCGACGGGAAGCGGGTGGCGTTCGTGGCCGCGGGCGAACTCAAGGTGGTCAGCCTCGCGACCGGCGGGGTGACATCGCGGGTGCGGGAGCACAACCCGACGGGTGGAGGCTGGAGTGACGACGGAGCCACCCTGTTCTTCGGCGGCCTCGACGGCCGCAAGGCCCGCTGGGTCGACGTCGGGTCCGGCCAGGTCCGCGAGCTGACGGTCGCGCCCTGCATGCTTCCCCGGCTCATCGGCGCCGATCGTCTCCTTTGCGGCGGCGGGGCGGAGCGTTTCGCCAGCATCCGCCGGCTGTCCGCGCCGGAGACCCGGGTCCCGTGGCGGCGCGCCGGGAACGGCGGCGGGACCGCGGTGGTGCGGGGGGCCGACTTCCGGCTGGTGGATGACGCCTATCTGATCTACGCCTCGCTCGACGGCACCCTCATGGGCGCCAAGGTTGTCGATCCCGACTCGCTCCTGGTCGGGCCGTCGGTTCCGCTGGTGCCCGCGGTCCGCCGAGCGACTTTCTCGGGCGCGGCCCAGTACGACCTGACTCAGGATGGCACCCTGGTGTACGCACCGGGGTCGAACCCGGACGTCGCCCGCCTGGTACGAATCGATCGAGGTGGCCGGACCACGCCGCTGCCGATCGAGGAGGCGATGCACCTCCGGTTCACGCCCAGCCCCGACGGGACTCGTCTGGCCAGCGTGGTGGAGGGCGTCGAGGAGCAGGAACTCCGGATCTACGATCTCCGGACCGGCGCGGGCGAGGTGGTGGCGCGGGCCTTCTTCATCGGGCCGGTGGCCTGGAGCCCCGACGGGCAGCGGCTGGCGTATCGCCGGATGGACGATCCGGATCGCGAGATGCTCGTGGAGCATCCGTTAGGCGGGGTCGGCGCGCCCCGGGTCCTGTTCACCCTGTCGCCCCCGATGCTGATGCAGGTGGCGGACTGGCTCGCGCCCGACCAGCTGCTCGTGGGGGTCGGCGGCGGGAGGGCGGATGCCTCCGCGCTGCTGGTGAATCCGACCACGGATCCCGTCCGGATCGACACCCTCGGCATCAACTCGCTCTTCCTGTCGATCTCGCCCGACCGGCGGTGGCTGGTGCACCAGCCGCAGGGCCTCCCGGGCGTCGAACTCCAACCCTGGCCGGCCCGGAACCGGCGTTGGCTGATCGACCCGACCGGGATCGAGCCGCGGTTCGTGTCACCCACGGAGATCACCTTCACCTACCCCAACTCGAACGATTCGACCCGGATGGTGCGGATCTTCCGCGTCACGCTCGACGGTGGGGCGGCGAACCCGGTGGGGAAGCGGGAGCTGGTGGCGGCCGATCCCCAGTTTGCCGATACGCCGGGGTGGTCGCACGTCGGGTTGGGGGGCGATGAGCTCTACGCCCGGTCGCCAAGTGAAAACCTGGGGCACTATCTCCGCGTCGTTCCCGGGTGGACCAAGGAGATGAAGCGGCGGGTCGACGAGGCGGCGGGGGGACGATGAGCGCCCGATCGACCCGGGCCGAGGGCTGACGTGCGGTACGCCGCCTTGCTGCGCGGGGTGTCGCCGATGAACTGCCGGATGGCGGACCTTCGACGGGCGCTCGAGGCCGCCGGGTTCGAGAACGTGGTGACCGTCCTGAGCAGCGGGAACGCGGTGTTCGACGCCCGCAAACAGTCGACGGCCGGCCTCGAGAAGAAATGCGAGGCCGCGTACCCGGCGTTCCTGGGCCGCGGGTTCGTGACGATCGTGCGGCCGATCGACTACCTGGAGCGGCTGCTCGGATCCAGACCGTATTCCGGCGTGGCGCTGCCGGCGCACTTTTCCCGAGAGGTGACCTTCCTGCGTCGCCAGCCGGCCACGAAGTTCGCCTCGCGGTGGCTGGGCGACGGGGTGTTCGTCAGGGTCCGGGGTACCGAAGCGTTCTCGGCCTACGAGGCCAACGAGGACGGCGTGTTGGCC
>JAEUJH010000053.1 GCA_016794825.1 Gemmatimonadota bacterium | reverse complement strand
CGACGGGCTCGAGGCGGCGTTGAACTCGCGGCGGATGGCGGGGGCACCGCTGGCCCGGGTCATCCGCGCCTACGTCCGGGTCATGATCGCCAAGTTCCGGGAACACCGGGCGGCCATCATCCAGATCCGGCGTCACGCCGGCGCCGGTGACGCGCATCAGGCCCGGCTGGTGGCCGCCTTCAACCAGCGGGTCCATGGCCGGCTCCGGGCGCTGCTGGCCGAACGGCGGAGCCAGATTCGCCATCCCGACCCCGACCTGGCCGCCAACATCGGCCTCTTCATGGTCTCGGCCGCCGCCCGCGAGGCGGTGCTGGCCGGGGCGATCCGGGCCTACCCGATCTCGATCGACGACACGGGGCTGGTCGAGGAGCTGACCCGGGCGTACCTGGCCTACCTGACCGCCACGCCGGCCCGGGCCCGTGCGAAACGTTAGGCGTTCCGGCCGGGTTGCGGCGGTCGCCGGGGGTGCGGCTACGGCGACCGGGGACGCGGCGCGGGCGGGTGTCGCCCTGCTGATCGTTCTGACGCTGCTCGGATCGCGGGCCCGGCCCGCGCGCGCCCAGGACTCGACCCTGGCGGCCGCGCTGGATTCGGTGGTGGCCGCCGCCACCGCGGCCCACCGGGTACCGGGCGCCGTCGTGGCCGTCGTTCGCGGAAACCGGATCCTGGCGCTCCGCGGCTTCGGCATGGCCGATCCGGATTCGGGGACCGTCGCCGATCCGGAGCGGTCGGCCTATCGGCTGGCCTCGGTGGCCAAACTGTTCGTGGCCAACGTGGTGCTCCAGCAGGTGGCGCGGGGCCGGCTCCGGCTCGAACAGCCGATCGCGGAACTGACGCCCGACGTCAGGATCGACACCCGGTTTGCCGAACCGGTCACCCTGCGGCACCTGCTGACCCATTCCGGCGGGTTCGACGAGCGGATGATCGGCTACGCCGCCCCCACCCGGGCCGCCATGCGCCCGCTGGGCGAATACCTCGCCGACCGAATGCCCGCGCGCGGCTGGCCGCCCGGCACGCTGATCGGTTACTCGAATCACGGCATGGCGCTCGCCGCCTACGCCGCCGAGCGGGCCGCCGGCGAGCCCTTTGCCCGCCTCGCGGCGCGCGACCTCTTCGAACCGCTCGGCATGGCGCGGACCTACTACATCGAACCGCCGGCCGATTCGCTCCGCGCCGATCAGGTGCCGGGCTTTCGCTGCGGCGGCGACGGGTGCAGCCGGGTTCCCGTCACCTGGTCGCACGCCTATCCGGTAGGGCTGGCCTACTCCACCGCCGCCGACATGGCGCGGTTCCTCCAGGCCCAGCTGCTCGTCGGCAGGGGGAATCCGGCCGCGCCCCTCGAGTCGGCCGAAGGCGAGGCCCTGGCGCAGCGGCGCCAGTTCACCCATCACCCCGCGCTGCCGGGGATCGGGTTCGCCTACTTCGAGCAGGAGTATCGCGGCGTCCGGCTGCTGACCCACGCGGGCGGGGTGCCCGGCGCCGCCACCGTCCTGGCGCTCGCCCCGGACGCCGACCTCGGCGTCTTCGTCGCCACCAACGCGGGCGAGCCCGGGTTCGTCAAACTGGTCCTGAACGGCGTGCTCGACCGGCTGCTCCCCGCCGCGCCGTTCACGCCTCCGGTGGCCAGCGGATCGGTGGAGGAGTACGCGGGCTTCTACCGCCTCGCGCGATTCTCTCACTTCACGGTCGAACGGTTTCCGGCCGTGTTCGCGTTCACCATCCAGGCCGTCGCCCGCGGCGACACCCTGGTCATCCGCCTCGGCTCCGAGCGGCGGACCTTCGTGCGAGTCGACTCCCTGCTCCTCCGCGAGACCTCGACCGGCGCGCCGCTGGCCATTCGGCGGGGCCCCGGGGGCAACGTCAGTCATCTCTTTACCGGGCTGCCGAGCGGCGGGGCGGAACTGCCGGGAGCGTTCGAACGGGTGCCGTGGTACGAGGGCGCCTACTTCCTCAACGAATACGTGTCGGCGCTGCTGGGGCTGCCGCTGCTCGTCCTCGGTGCCTGGGGATTGTTCGCCGCGGTCCGGGTCTGGTGGCGTCGGCGGCGCGGACTGGTCGGCTCGGTCGGTCCGTTCCGGCGGGCGCAGCTCGCGGCCGTGCTGGTGGCCGTCGCGGCGGCGGCGGCGTTCCTCGTCTTCGGGTTCGGTCTCGTGGCCGCGGCCACTCGCGATCTCGGCCGCGGGCAGGGCATTGCCTACGGGATGACGGGGCAGAGCCTGCTGTTGCTGCGATTGGCCTGGCCGGTCGCGGTGGCGGCGGTGCCGATCGGGTGGTGGGCGGTCACGGCCTGGCGGCGGCGGTGGTGGGGCGTGGTCGATCGGGTCGCGTACTCGCTGCTGGCGGTCCTCGCCATCGGGCAGGCGCACTTCCTCGTCTGGTGGGGATACGTGCCCGGGCGCTGGTAACGGTC
>JAEUJH010000023.1 GCA_016794825.1 Gemmatimonadota bacterium | reverse complement strand
GGTGTCGATCGGGATCTTCGGCTCGACCATGCTCTACGGTGACGGCGTCATCACCCCGGCCATCTCGGTCCTGAGCGCCGTCGACGGACTGGCGGTGGCGACCCCGGCCTTGGCGCCGTGGGTCGTCTGGATCAGCGTCGCGATCATCGTCGGGCTCTTCGCCATGCAGAGCCGGGGGACGGCGTCGGTGGGGGCGGTGTTCGGCCCGGTGACCTCGATCTGGTTCCTCTGCATCGCGATCTTCGGGATCAAGGGCATCCTGCTCGATCCGTCGGTCCTTCGGGCCCTGAGCCCGGTCCACGCCGCCATGATGTTCGTGCGAGACCCCGGGGCCGCGTTCATCGTCCTCGCCGCGGTGGTGCTGGTCGTCACCGGCGGCGAGGCGCTCTACGCCGACATGGGCCACTTCGGCAAGCGGCCGATCCGGGTGGCCTGGCTCTGTCTGGTGCTGCCGGCGCTGGTCCTCAACTACTTCGGGCAGGGCGCCCTGCTGCTGACCAGCCCCGACGCGATCCGGAGTCCGTTCTACGGCCTGGTGCCGGGCTGGTTCCTCTATCCGATGACGGGTATCGCGACCGCGGCGGCGATCACCGCGTCGCAGGCGCTGATCTCGGGCTCGTTCTCGCTGACCCAGCAGGCGCTCCAACTGGGATATGTGCCCCGGCTCAAGATCCTCCACACCTCGCGGTCCGAGGTCGGGCAGATCTACATGCCCGGGATCAACTGGGCACTGATGATCGCCTGCGTCGTGCTGGTGGTCACCTTCCGGGATGCCGAGAACCTCGCCGGCACTTACGGCGTCGCGGTGACGATGACGATGATGACCACCACGCTGCTGTTCTGCGCGGTGGCCGGCCCGCGGTTCGGCTGGAGTCGGTGGCGGGTCGGGGTGTTCGGCGGCATCCTGCTGCTGGTCGAAGGGACGTTCCTGGCCTCCAACCTGACCAAGATCCCGCATGGCGGCTGGCTGCCGCTCCTGATCGGGTTCGTGATCTTCGTCCTCATGACCACCTGGCGAAAGGGCCGGCAGGTCCTCAACGCCAAGCTGCACGATGAGGCGATTCCCCTGGAGCTGGTGATCAAGGACGTCGGGACCAAGGTGCCCCGGGTGTCGGGCACCGCGGTCTTCATGACGCCCGACCCGACCGGGGCGCCGCCGGTGCTGCTCCATCACCTCAAGCACAACAAGGTGCTGCACGAGCGGGTCGTGCTGATGTCGATCGTCAACCACCTCGTCCCGCAGGTGCCCGCGGCCGAACGCCTCGAGACCCGGGAACTGGGGGGTGGATTCCATGTCGTCGTGGCGCACTACGGCTTCATGGAGACCCCCGACGTGCCGACCCTGATCGCGGCGCTTCCCGAACGCGGTCTGGCCATCGATCTCAAGACGACGAGCTTCTACCTCGGCCGCGAGACCCTGATCCTGGTCAAGCGGCGCGGGCAGGATCTCCGCGAGTGGATGCTGCGCCGGATGCCGATGTGGCGGAAGAAGATCTTCGTGCTGATGGCCAACAACGCCCGGCCCGCGACGGCCTTCTTCAATCTGCCGCCCAACCGGGTGGTCGAGATGGGCGCGCAGATCCAAATTTGACGATGGATGGACAATGGCGAATCACCACCGGCAGGCGCCGACCGGAAAGGCCCTGGTCGGACTCACCTTCGCGGCCCTCGGCGT
>JAEUJH010000008.1 GCA_016794825.1 Gemmatimonadota bacterium | reverse complement strand
CGATCCGGCCGCTTGGTCACCGCGGCCATGGCCGCGACGGTCAGGCTGGACGTGTTGGTGGCAAAGATGGTCTTGTCCGGGGCGCGGCCGTCGAGATCGCGCCAGAGGGCGTTCTTCACCTCGAGGTCCTCGGTAATGGCCTCGATCACCAGATCGCACTGAGCCACTTCGGACAGGTCGGTGGTGAACCGGAGGTTGCCGAGCGCCGAGGCCTTCTGCTCGGCCGTGAGCTTGCCCTTCTCGACGAATTTCGAGAGCGACTGGTCGATGGCGCTCCGGGCCTTGGCCAACGGGGCGTCGGCCACGTCGCGGACGATGGTCGGGAAGCCCGCGGCGGCCGCGGTCTGGGCAATGCCGCTGCCCATCAAGCCGGCGCCCACGACGCCGACCGTTTCGATGCTCTTGCTCATGGTCTTGCTCATGGTTTGTTCTCGGGTTTCGAAGGCGGCCGCTGCCCGGGCAGCCGCCGCGTGTGATCGGATCCGGCGGAAAGGGCCCGCCGCACTTCCGTGGCCAGGACGTCGAGCAGGCCCGGGCTCCGTTCCGGAATTTCGTGGCCCGGTTTGACCCCGCCTCGTTCCAGGAAATCGAGGGCCCGCTCGAGACCGAGTTGCACCCGCTCGGGAATCGGCTTGAAGGACCGGACCACGGTGGCCGTCACCGCCAGCCCAACGGCCACCGGGAGCGCCGCCAGCGGCAGGAACAGTCCCAACCCCGCCATGACCCCACCGGCGCCGATCCCGACCACGGACGAGACCCCGGCCCCGATCAGGTAGTCCCGCCGCGCGCTCCGGACCGTGCCGGTCAGGGTGACATGGCTGTAGCCGCTCTCGAGCTGCGTCACGGTCGCCACCACCAGCTCCGCCCGCGACAGCATGAACCGCGGTTTCGAGGTGTCGAGCGCCGCGGTGCCGCGCCGGATGGCCGCCTGCATGCCCCGGAGCGGCTCCCAACTGGCCCACCCGGGCTGCCGCCGCTGCGGCACCATCAGCTCGTTCTTGTCCATCCAGCGGGCCAGGGCGTGAAGCACGTCTTCGGCGTCGCCCTGGACGACGCGCTGGGCGCGAACCTCCGCCGGCCCGACCAGCCGCCCGACCACGCTCTGATCGGCCACCTCGGCCACCGTGGTCTGGTGCTCGAGCATGGCCTGCTGGAGATACTTGGACGGAATCCCGACTTCCTTGCCGAGCGCCAGGACCTCGTCGGAACTGAGATTGTCACCCACTTCCCGCTCGCCGGTCTGGAGTTCGGCGGCGCGCTGGATGATCCGATCCAGGGCGGCGCGGTCGATTTTCCGGTTGTTGTCGGGAGGGGGGGAGGTCACCGCGACGGCATCCTGACGAAGGGCCCGATTGCGACCGGGAATATCGCCCGATCCGCCGGGGGCTTCAAGCGAAGGCGGCGGAGCCGGTGCGCTGGCCGCAGACGATGCAATGCCGCCAGCCGGGCTCGATGTCGCTGCTGCACCGGGGGCAGCGCGCCACGCCCAGCTGGACGCCGCAATGGGGGCAGAAGATCGCGGCCCGGTGGGTCGGGAGCGCGCGGGAACAGGCGGGACAGGCGCTGGGCGCGACGGGCTCCGGCCCACTCGGCGACGGAGATGCCGCCGGCGCTTCCTCGTCGACCGAGATGCTGTCGGCAATCGGCTCGAACGGTGGGGCCAGGTCGGCGGCCGCTCGGGGCGGCGCGGCGGTGTCGCGCGCGGTCGAAGGTCCAGCGGATCCGGCCGCCCTCGCGGCCGGTTCGACCGACGCGGCGGATTCAGTCCCGGCCGATTCCGCCGGCCCCGAGTGCGCCGAGTCGGTTGCCGCCGGGATCTCGGCGGTTGCAGCGGCCGCCGGAACTTCGGCTGCCGAATCGGCCGCTGGAGCTTCGGCCGACGCACGGGTCGGCGGCTGATCGGCCCGGGACTCGCCGGGCTCGCCATCCGTCCCCACCAACGGCAACCCGGCCAAGGGCGACCGGAGCGACCCCGACGGCCGCTCGACGGCCGGATCGTCGGCCACGATGGCGAGGATCCGCGCCAGGCCCGCCGCGCCAATCTGGACGGTAGTGTCGTCCATGGATTCGACCAGATCGACGTCCGGATTCGGGTGGGCCACCTCGGCCCGGGCCCGTTCCGCCGACTCCGGCGGATAGGTCCGGACGAACCCGCCCTCCTCGGCCACCAGGCGGAGCACCAGGATTTCGTAGTCTTCGCTGTTGGTGAGCCCGATGGCGGCGCGGTGCTGGCGATACGGGAGGATCGAGCCCCGCAGATCGGCCACCGACAGCGGCCGATGCACGCCGCCGGGGTCACGGCTCTCGAGAACCTCCACCAGCCGCTTGACGAATCGTTCCAGCGGGGTCATCGGGACCCTCCGGCGGTTCCGGTTGCCTCCTCCAGCGCGAGCGGGAGCCGCTCGCCCCCGGCCACCCGCCGCTCGAGGGCGGCAAAGGTCTGATCCGGGTCGTACTCCAGATACCGGCCCTTGGCCCGCTGGCCCTCGAGCCACTCGGCAAAGGTCGAGGCCACCATGCCCTCGGAGGTCACCTGCTCGCGGGCCGCCCGGACCGCCAGGTCGTTGGCGAATTCGTTCTTGGCGTGACCGGCGTGACCGCGGACCCAGACCAGCTGGACGTCGTGCTTGGCCAGCGACGCGTGCAGGGCCCGCCACAGCTCGAGATTCTCGATGGCGCCGGCCTTCCGCTTCCAGCCGCGCGACACCCAGCCCGGCAACCACTCCCGGACCCCGCGGACCAGATACTCGGAATCCGAAATGAGCAGCACCCGGAGCCGATTGCCCTTGGCGGACAACAGCTGGAGGAGCGCGATGGCGCCGCCGAGTGCCATCCGGTTGTTGGTCGTGGCCGGGGCATGGATGAAGAACTCGCGCCGCTCGATGCCCTTGGAGGTCCGGGCCTCCACCAGGCCGCCGGCGCCGCCGGGATTGTCGCCCTCCCGGCCGTTGCCGAGGCAGCTTTCGTCGAGATGGGCCACCGCGATCGGGAGCCGGGGCGCGGTCATGCCAGCACCTCGAACGCTTCGACGTGTTCGAGTTCGAACCGGATTTCGGCGCCGGTCATCGGGAGGTAGCCAATCAAGCGCTCCCCGCGGGCCGAGTTCTCGATCCGCCGGGCCACGACGATGTACTCGGTACCCCGACGCGTCACGGCCACCCGCAGGCCCTCGCGGGTGGCGCGTTCGAGTTGATCCATTCGGGAGGAAGTCCAGTGAAAAGCCACCCGGGGAATATAGGCGGCTCGCGATCCGTCGCTCGGTTCCTGGCGGGCGGAGAGCGGCGTCCGTCGCCACCCACCGCCTCGGCTACAACCCGCTGCCCCGTCCGATCCGGATCACCCCGCGTTCGCCGGTGATCTCGCCGATGACCCGGTATGCCGGCGTGCCGGCGGCGCGCAGATCCGTGATCAGTCCGCGGACCCGCTCCTCCGGAATCGCGATGAGGAGTCCACCCGAGGTCTGGGCATCGGCGCAGAGGAGCCGCTCCATCGACGACACGTCCTCGCCGAACTCGACCGGAATGGTCTCGAGATTCCGGCGGCTCCCGCCCGGAACCGACCCCTGGGCGGCGAGTTCGGTGGCCCCGGGCAGCAGCGGTAAGCGGGTGACGTCGATCCGGGCGCCGACGCCGCTCCCGTCGACGATGTTGCGGAGATGGCCGATCAGGCCGAAGCCGGTGACGTCGGTGGCGGCCGTGGCTCCGTGCGCCACCGCCGCCCGGGCGGCGACGTCGTTGAGCGCCGTCATCACCTCGATGGCCGGCCCCATTTCCCGTTCATCGAGGATCCCCTTCTTGAGCGCGGTCGCGAGGATCCCGATCCCGAGCGGTTTGGTCAGGACCAGCAGGTCGCCAGGACGGGCACCGGTGTTGGTGAGCATCCGATCCGGATGGACCTCGCCGACCACCACCATCCCGAACTTCGGCTCGGGGTCGTCGACCGAATGCCCGCCGAGGACCAGGCAACCGGCCCGATCGACGACTTCCTGGGCACCCCGGAGCACCTCGCCGAGCATGCTCATCGGGAGCTTTTCGCGGGGCCAGCCGACCAGGTTGAGGGCAAAGAGGGGCTTCCCGCCCATCGCGTAGACGTCGCTGAGGGCGTTGGCGGCGGCGATCGCGCCCCAGGCGGCTGGGTCGTCGACGATCGGCGTGAAGAAGTCGACCGTCACCACCAGGGCCCGATCGGGGGCAATGCGGTAGACGGCCGCGTCGTCTCGACTGGCCGCGTCG
>JAEUJH010000892.1 GCA_016794825.1 Gemmatimonadota bacterium | reverse complement strand
TCGAGACGACGACCGCCACCCGGAGAGAGCGGATCCGCTGGAGCCACGAGCGGGTGGCGCGGGCGTGATGGTCGCGGAACGCCGCCCGGATCATGGCGGTGCGGCTCGACATGTTCTCGGGCTCTTCGTCGGAGAAGTAGCGCCCGGCGAGATCGGTCAGGGCCAGCGGGGTCCAGCCCCGGGTCGAGTGGCGAGGGATCGCGAGGCGCAGTTCGGGGCCGTCGACGCCGAGTCGAACCGTCAGGAGGCCGCGAACGGGGGCTCGGGTGATCCGTTCGCCGTTGACGTAGGTGCCGCTCTGGCTTCCGAGGTCCACCACCTCCCAGGACTTGCCGTCGCGCCGGAGTTCGAGGTGCTCGGCGCCGACCCCCTCGTGGTCGAGCACCACCGCGTTGGTGGACGCGCGACCGATCCGCACCGTTTCGGTAAAACGGTGCACGTCGGGGCTGGCGGTGGTGGAGACCTGGATCTCGTTGGACGACACTCCGGCTTCCCTCGGGGGCGCATCCAATGGTACCCGGGGGGGTAGTTCCAATCCAGAGCGGCGGGGGCAGGGTTAGTCGGTAGAAACTGACCCATATCGGGGGCAGAGGCGCGTTAGAAAGAGCGGTCGGCGCGCTGTCTGCTTTCGTAACAACCGTTGCCAACCTGTAGCGTGACAGGACAGGGGCATCCGACTCCCCCAGCGGGCGTGGAATGCCCAAGTCGTTGTGGGCGATTGGGTTCGTAGAGTATGCGCCGACCTGGGCCAGCTCTTGCCTAAGGGGGCCGCGACGTTCGAACCAAGTCCACTCTCTTTTTATCTGGAGTTCATCTTTGATGTCACTTCGTACCTTCGCGGCCCGCGTCGCCAGCCTTGGCCTGCTCCTCGGCGCCTGCGCCAATCCCATCGCCCCGACCACCGATGCCCCCGAGACTCCGACGCTGGCCCGGGGTAGCAGTGGTGGCGGGACGACGAGCGGCGGCTTCTATGACGGGACGACCTGGTCGCAGGAGACGCCCCTCCGGCTCGATCTGGTCGATGGCAGCTACTTCCTGAGCGGCGTCGTCGTGACGCTGCGGCAGAAGGGCACCGCGCTCGACGGCATCGCCAAGCGGTGGGTCCAGGCCTACGACGCCTCCGGCAACCTGATCTCGAGCACGGTCAGCGATGGCAGCTACAAGGTGTTCGGCAACCCGACCGCCACGGGCGTGAGTCTGGTCATCGACAAGATCGGCGAGTCGAACGCGCGGATCGGCTTCGTGGCGGCCTTGTCGCCCGACGGCACCCGGCTCGACAAGACGACGCCAGGCACCAATCTCCTGGGCCTGACCGCGTTGGTTCGCTGAGCCGGGTCGACCCATCCACGCCAATCGAATCGAGTTGATGATGACCCGACTCGGAATGGTTTCCCTCGCGACCGCCCTGCTGGTGGCCGGCTGCTCCACCGCGGACTCGGTAACGGGCGTCACCCCCAACGACCTGCCGCAAATGGCCAAGGGCGGCGGGGGTGGTACGACGCCGCCCGTGGTGACGATCCTCCCGACGACCGCCCCCGCGCCCGGGATCCTCTACCGCGAGTCCTTCGGCTCCCACGACGGCTTCCGTCCCTACAGCAGCAAGGGCGAACTTCGGTCGGCTGGGCTGCACACGACGATCGGCGGCTTCTGGATCGAGTGGCCCGGCTCGAAGAACACCCGGTGGATTACGCCGGACGGCGACCAGACCTGGAAGTTTGCCGGCTGCTCCCCCGAAACTCCGGGCGAACTCCCGTCGCCACTCCAGACCATCAACGGCAACGGCTGCGTCTCCTCGGAGTGGTTCGATGCCGTCACCCAGTTCCCGACGGCCCTGATGCCGTTCGTGGCGCCCGCGACGGCCTATGAAGTGAGCATCTCAGCCTGGGTGGCACCGATTCCCAACGCCTACATCGGTCTCGGCTTCACGAACTCGGGCGTCACCCTCGGCAACCTGGCCACGTCAGGCGCCATCTGGATTCGGCTCCGGGATCTCGACCTCGATGGCGGCCCGCTGCACTACGAGCTTCGGGTCAACGGGATGACCGGTCCGGTGCTGGCGGAGGGACGGCTCGGGGTGTCCGGCTGGGATCCGATCGCGCTGCGGTACGATCCGGCCGCCCAGA
>JAEUJH010000992.1 GCA_016794825.1 Gemmatimonadota bacterium | reverse complement strand
ATGACCGCCGAACCGTGGCTGGCCCTCGCCGCCAGGACCCTGGCCAAGCACGGCCTCGAGGCCGTGCTGATCGGCAATGCGGCGGCGGCGCTGCAGGGTTCGCCGGTCACCACCGTCGACCTCGACTTCATGTTCCGGAAGACCCCGCGGAACCTCACTCGCCTCAAGCGGGTGGCCGACGAACTGGGCGCGGTCGTGCTGACGCCCTACTATCCGGCATCAGGTCTCTACCGGGTGGTGCGGGACCGGGACGGGCTCCAACTCGACTTCATGGGTCGGGTCGATGGGATCCGGTCCTTCGAGTCGCTTCGGTCCCGGGCATCGGCGGTGCGGTTTGGTCGGGCGTCGCTCCTCGTGGCGTCGCTGCCGGACATCATCAAGAGCAAGGCGGCGGCGGGCCGGCCGCGGGACAAGGCCGTGCTCCCGGTGCTACGGAGGACGTTGCGTGAAAAAGAAGCTGCGGAAGAATGACGCGCCGCGCCGACGTGCCTCGGCGCGGAGCGCACTCCGGCGCGAATCCGACCGAGCGCTGACGGAGCAGATCCGCCGGCTCCTGGCGCTGCCGCCCAACCAGCGGGTTCATTTCCTGAGGAAACGGCTGCCGGGGGGCGGGTCGGCGATCTGATTCGGTCAGCTCGGCGGACGGACCGATAGCACCCAGATTTTCTGGACTTGTCGAACCCACCTGGCGCCGCGCCGCTCGCTCGGCACCACCAGGCGGAGCGGCCCCGCCTTCGTATCGAGGGGCTGGCCGCCAGCGCGGTCGGCGACCAGGACCATCCGGTCGCCCAGACCGCCATCGAGCTCTGCCAGAGCAAAGGCAACCCGGTATCCGTCGGCCGCTTCGACCAGGACGACCGAGGCCAGCCGCGGACCCCGAAGTGATTCTCCCAAGGTCAGGCCCGCCAAGCCGAGCACGTCCCCGAGCGCGTACCCGCTGTAGGTCACGGGTGGGCGGCCATGATCGCTGGCCGAGACCTCGTATCGGTGGAGCTTGGCCATGTCGGCCGGCCCAACGGTCCGGGGCTCCGGGACGTCCCCGGCAATGACGATTTGCTGGGCCGCGGCCGAGTTGGCCAGGATCCCGCCAACGAAGACCGCAAGCCGAGCCACGCGGTTCCACGAACGGATCGGACCAGGCACTCCCCACACTCCGGTCGGGTTCGACCCCAATCTACCCGGCCCGGGGCCGCTACCTGGCCGCCCCGCCCACTCGGGCCAGCACCTGATCCAGCATCGCCACCAGGGAATCCCGGCTGTAGCTGTAGCGGTGTCCCTGATTGAGCTGCGCCGCCACGGTGAGCACCTTGCGGATCGTCAGATCCGCCTGCCGCTGGTTGGGAACGACCAGGTACCGGAGTTTCGGATTCGGGTCCGACAGGGCGTGGAGGGTGGCCTCGGCCACGTCGTCCGGTTCCGGATCGTTGGACCCGAGCGCCGCGCCGTCCTGGAACCGCTTCATCTCCTGCTGAAACGCCGAGGCGTCGTAGTTCTTGCCCTTGGCCCGCATCCGGGTCTGGAGGGTCTTGCCGATCTCCGACTTGTAGTTGCCCGGTTCGACCACGCTGACCTTGACGCCGAAGCGGACCATCTCGGCCGCGAGCGCGTCGGTGAAGGCCTCGACGGCGTGCTTGCTCATGCTGTACGGACCCGAGAGCGGTCCGGCCACGAACCCGGACAGCGACCCCGTCGTGACGATCCGGCCCTTCGACGCGATCAGCAGCCGGCTGAACGCCTTGGTGACCCGATAGGGCCCCATGACGTTGACGTCCATCTGGAAGGCGAGATCCTGCTCGTCGATCTCGATCAGCGGCTCGATGACCGCGACGCCGGCGTTGTTGACCAGACCATGGAGCCCGCGGCCGGCCTTCTCGACGGTCTCGACCGCCGCGGCGATCTCGGCCGGGGCGGTGACGTCGAGGCGGATCCCCTGGACGTTGGGAATCCGGCTCAAGGCCGCGAGGTCCTCGGGCTTCCGGGCGCCGGCATAGACGAAGTAGCCGCGGGCGGCCAGCAGTTCGGTGATCTTCCGGCCGATCCCGGTGCTGGCGCCGGTGACGAGGACCGCCTTCGGCGCCGCGGGCTGGGCCAGCAGCGGGGCCGCCAGGATCGGGGCGATGAAGGTGGCAGCCAGCAGGAGGCCGGCGGACAATCGGCGCATGAGTTCCTCGAATGAGTGGGTAGCTGGACCTACGGTTTTCATGTCAGGGAGATTCGGCCTTGGCCGCGGGCGCCGCCGACCGGCCATAGCGGCGACGGAGCGAGGCCAGCAGCGGCGCCGGGGTCGGCGGCGCGCCGGTGGCCCGCTCGACCAGTTCGGCCGCGGACCACCGCTGCCCCTGGCGATGGACCCGCTCCCGGAGCCAGCCGAGCAGGCCGCTGAAGTCGCCCTCGGCAAAGGCGCCCTCGAGATCGCCGAGATCCCGTTCCGCCCGGTCGTAGAGCTGGGCGGCGTAGACGTTGCCTAACGTGTACGTCGGGAAGTACCCGATCATTCCCTCCGACCAGTGGCCGTCCTGGAGGCACCCCTCGGCGTCGTCCTTCGGGGTGACGCCGAGGTAGCGGCGGTAGGCCTCGTTCCAGGCGCCGGGCAGATCGGACACCGGCAGGTCGCCGGACAGCATGGCCTGCTCGAGTTCGGTCCGGATGACGATGTGGAGGTTGTAGCTCACTTCGTCGGCCCGCCCGCGGCTGGCGCCGGGTGCCACCCGGTTGATGACCTGGCGGAAGGTGTCGAGCGAAATGTCGTGCAGGGCCTCGTGGAAGACGTTCTTGAGCCGGGGAAAGAACTGCTTCCAGAAGCCGAGGCTCCGACCCACCATGTTTTCCCAGAGCCGCGACTGCGATTCGTGGAGTCCCAGCGACGGTGCCTCGCCCATCGGGGCGCCGTAGTGGGCCGGGTCGAGCCCCTGGTCGTAGAGGCCGTGCCCCACCTCGTGGAGCAGCACGAAGAAGCCGAGCGCGAAGTTGCGCCGGTGCCAACGGACCGCGATCCGGATGTCGCCCGGACCGAGCGTGGTGCAGAACGGATGGTGGGCGACGTCGATCCGTCCCCGCTCCAGGTCGAAGCCCAGCGTCGACGCCACGGCCTCGCCGAAGAGTTTCTGCCGATCGATCGGAAACTCGCGCCGGAGCACGTGCGCCGGCACCGAGGCCGGGGTCGAGAGTTCGGCCACCAGCGGCACCAGCTCCGCCTTGAGTCCGTCGAGCAGCGCGGTCACCCGGCTCGTCGTCATCCCCGGCTCGTAGTCCTCGAGCATGGCGTCGTAGCGGGTTTCGGCGAACCCGACCGCGTCCGCCTCGTCCCGAGCCAGGGCCATGATCCGTTCGAGCCACGGCGCAAACGGGCGGAAGTCCCGGGCTTCGCGGGCATCGACCCAGGCCTGGGCCGACATCGTCGCCACCCGGGCGCTCTCCTCGACCAGCGCCTTGGGAAGGCGTCGTTCCCGTTCGTACTCGCGCCGCAGTTCGCGCACGTTGACCGCGGCGGGGCTGGCCGGATCGGCCACCAGGTCGGAGCCCTCGACCCGGCTCAGGAGATCGCCGAACCGGGGATCGGCGCCGCGGTCGTGGAGGATGCCCGCGAGCAGCGCCATCTGCTCGGCGCGGTTCTCGAGACCACCCCTCGGCATGAATGTCTCTTCATCCCATTCCAACAGATCCGAACACGAGGCGAGGACAGTTTCTTCGCGAGCGAGCCGGATCAGTTCCTGGTACGCCTGGTCTGGGCGCATCGATCGATTTCGACGAGGGAATTGCCCTAACAATACTGCGACGGGCGGTTCCCGGTACCCTCTTCGTCCCAGGCCCCGCCATGCTCACGCCATCGGAAGAAGTCGGACTCGCGGGGCACCGGCTGGCGCGCCGGATTCAACGAGCGCTCGAGTCGATCCCGAACGACGAGATGCTGGGCCTGCTCCGCTCGATCCACGACCTCGCGACCGAGCGACACCTGAGCTACCAGCGGGAGGGATCCACCGAGACAATCCGGCTCCTGGCCTGCCCGATCACGCTCCGCTCCGACCAGCTGGCGTATCTGCACTACGTCTCCCTCACCGTCCTCAACTGCATCCGGCGGCTGCCCGACTTCTACTTTGCCGACCCCACGGTCCGCGAGATCCTCAAGGTCACCTCGGAGGAAGAGCGCTGGCTGCTCGACTGCTGGACGCCGGCCCATCGGGAAGCCAACCCGATCTTTGCGCGGCTCGACGCCGTGGTCGATTTCCCGAGCGCCAACTGGAAGGACAGCCTCCGCTTCCTGGAGCCCAACCTGACCGGGATCGGCGGCGTCCATCTGGCCCCCACCTCGGATCGGGTGCTGGCCGACCTGCTGGTGCCCGCGCTCCGCGCCCGCGATCCGCGGATCCGGCTCCAGCTCGGCCCCGACATCCGGGAGTTGCTGCTCCAGGACATGATGGAGCATCTGGAAGCGATCGGCCGGCCCGAGGGACAGATCGTGCTGCTCGATCCCAAGTACGAGACCGAGGGACCGGACGAGCCCGAGGCGCTGGCTCGCTACTACCAGGAACGCCACGGGATCCGGGTTCTCCACGCCGATCCGGCCGAACTCCGTCTGGTCGACGGCGAGGTCTACTACCAGGACGCCCGGGTCGACCTGGGCTACCGCGACTACGGCGTCCTCGACCTTTTCGACCTGGCCGAGGAGGGCGTCGACGTCGCGCCGATGCGGGCCCTGTTCTCCGGCAACCGGATGATCTCGTCGATCGCGGCCGAGCTCGATCAGAAGAGTTGCTGGGAAGTGTTCACCGACCCGGACCTGGTCCAGCGCTACTTCAGCGCCGAGGAGCGCCAAGTGCTCCGGCGCCACATTCCCTGGACCCGGGTGGTGGCGGACCGTCGGACCACCGACCCGAACGGCAACCGGATCGAGCTGCTCGACTACCTCGTGGCCGAGCGCGAAACCCTGGTGCTCAAGCCGAACCGGTCCTACGGCGGCGAGGGGGTGACCGTGGGGCCGTCGACTCCCGAAGCCGAATGGGACGCGGTCATCCAGACCGCGCTGGCCGACGAGGAGCGCTGGGTGGTCCAGCAGCTCGTGACGCTGCCGGTCCAGGAGTTTCCCGTGCCGGACGCGGACGGCCGGGTCCACAGCGAACCGTTCTACGTGGTGATGGGCTTCGTGCCGAGCCGGTACGGCCTCGG
>JAEUJH010000889.1 GCA_016794825.1 Gemmatimonadota bacterium | reverse complement strand
GCGATCGTTTCGGGGTCGGCCGCCGGATCGGCATCGATGACCTCGAGCCAGAGGCGCAACTCGGCCAGATGAACGGCGTTGGGGTTGAGGTCGACCCCGAACAGGTTGGTCGAGATCACCGCCCGGGTGGCCGCGCCGCGGCTTTCGCCCCCGGCCACTCGAATCGCCACCAACCGGCGGAGGGCGCCGAGGAGAAACGCGCCGCTTCCCACCGCGGGGTCGAGGATGGTGATCCGGCGAATGCGGTCGAGGACGTCCGGTGTCGGCCGGCGGAGGAGCGCATCGGCCGAGTCGTCGTCGGCCGTGATGGCGGGTGTGTACCGTTGCCCGGTGGTGGCAATCCAGGCGGTCAGCGACCGCTCGACGATGGCGTCGACCAGCGCGGCCGGGGTGTAGAACGCTCCGGTGTCGCGGCGCTCCTCCGGGTCCATGACGCCCTCGAACACTCGGCCCAGCATATCGGGGCCGATCGCGCCAACGTCCCGGTCGGCCGAGACCGTGAAGTGATAGCGCTCGAACAGGGCGTCGAACGCGTCGCGCCAGATCGGATCGGGCAGCGGATCCGGCCACCGCCGTTCCAGCGGGTGGGCTTCGAACAACCCGCCGTTGAGGAAGGGAATCCGGCCGAACCGTCGCGATCGTTCGGTGCGCGCGGCGACTGGCCGGTTGAGCGTGCCGAAGAACAGGGGCGCCAGGAACCGGCGCTCGACGCCCCCGCCATCGGTCAGCACCCGATCGAGTTCCTCGCGGAGGAACCGGGGCCGGCCGTCGAGCCAACCGCGGGCCTGCACGAAGTAGAGGAACAACACCCGGGTCAGATCGAGCAGCGCCAGCGAGTGGCGGTCGCGCCGGGGAATCCGGCGGGGCAGGGCCTGCGCGGCCGCATCGAGGGTGACCCGGAACTGCCGGAAGAAACGATCGTCGAGCGAGCGGCCCGACAGCGCCTCGGCCCAGTCGAGCAGCCGGGCCAGCGGTGGTCCGCTCGCGAAGTCGCGGCCTCGGCCCAGGATCTCGAGATCGATCCGGCGTACCCGGTCGAGCGGCACCGCGAGGACGGGACAATCCGCCGCCGCGGGCGACAGCGCCAGCCGGCGCCGCGCCGGTTCGAGGACGGCCACCAGCGCCAGGCGGCCGCGCCGGGTCAACTCGACGGCGAGCCGCCGCGCCGTGCGCTCGGCCGGCCCGGGCGCCATGACGCCGAGCAACAGGATCCCGTCGCGCCGGCCCGCCACGACCGCGCGAGCCTCGTCCTCCTCCACCCATTGGAGCGCGGCGAGCGAAACCCGGTGCCAGAGCGGTTCGAACCCGAGTTCGAACGCCAGGGACGACATCCCCTTGAGATCGGTGAGCGATTGGAGCGTTTCGGCCAGCGTCACGGCACCCCGCGCGGAAAGCGACGGGGGTCAGATTAGGAAGGAGCGACCTCGAGGCGTGAACCGAAGGAGCGCGAACCGGTACTTTCGAACGCGGTCAGGCCCGAACCCGGACGGCCAGGATGCCGTCGAGGTCGGACTGGAGCTCCTTGAGACTGCGGGAAATCTCGTCGGCGTCGGGCATGGCCTCGACGTTGCCGTCCTTGGGGAGAATCGTGGCCACCATGGCGTCGGTGTATCCGACCACCGCCATGCCGACGCCCTTGTCCACCAACCGGTTGAGCCGAAGGAGCAGGGCCATCCCCTGGCGCGGCCGGAGCGCCGCGATGGCTGGAGCCAGGTAGCGGATCAGGAGTTCGCGGAGGTACTGCATCTCCTCGACCACCTCGCCGGCGGCCAGGCCCCGGGCGGCCGCGTGCCGACCGTACCGTTCGGCCACCTTGCCCCACAGTGGCTTGACCTCGCGCCGGAGCGGGCCCACGAGCGCGGCAAAGACGTCGAGGATGAGGCGGAATTCGGCTTCGACCACGGCGCGCGACGCCGTGGCCGTGCCGGTCAGGCGCTCGCCGAGCCACTCGACCCAGCGAGCCACCATGGTGTCGCGATGTTCGCCGATGATCCTGCTGGCGGCAATCAACGTCGGGTGCGAGGCGCGCAGCGGGGCGACCTCCTTCGGCGGGTGAAGTGCGGACGGGCCAATACTAATCGAGACCGGAAGCAGGTCCAGCCGCTGGAAAATACTGCCTGGGCCCGCCACCTTGCACCGATGGCGACTCCGGTTCTCGAAAAATTCACGTTGTCCGGCGCGCTCGGCGAGATCTTCGTCGACGTCCGGGCCACCGACCGGCGGGCCCCGCTGCCCGCCGTCATCATCCTCCATGGGTTCAAGGGCTTCAAGGATTGGGGCATGTTTCCGCCCCTGGCCGAGCGGCTGGCGCGGGCCGGCTTTGCCGCCATCTCGCTCAACGTGAGCGGCTCGGGCGTCGACGACGCCGGGCTCCCGGCGTGGCCCGACCGGTTTTCCCGGAACACCTTCTCGGCCGAGCAGGCCGACCTCGATCGGCTCCTGGCCGACCTCGACGCGGGCCGCCTTGGGCTGCCCCGGCCGACCAGCGTCGGGATCGTCGGCCACTCCCGGGGCGGCGGCATGGCCGTGCTGTTCGCCGGCCGGGCGCCTCGCGTCGGTGCGCTGGTGACCTGGGCGGCCATCTCCCACGTTAGGCGCTGGCAGCCCGCGCAGATGGAGTCGTGGCGCCGGGCCGGCCGGCTCGACGTCGTCAACACCCGGACCGGCCAGATCCAGTCGCTCCTGCCCGACGTCCTCGACGACATCGAGGCCCACGCCGACGGGGCGCTGGACATCCCCGCGGCCGCGGGCCGGATCGCGGCGCCGTGGCTGGTGATCCACGGATCCGCCGACGAAGCGGTGCCGTTTGCCGAGGCCGATCGACTGGCCGCCGCGGCCCGGCCCGGCGTCGTCGACCGATTGACCCTGCCCGGGGCGGGGCACACCTTCGGCGCCATGCATCCGTTTGCCGGGATGAACCCCGACCTGGAACGGGTGTTCGACCGGACCATCGCTCACTTTGGCCGCGCGCTTCGCTAGCGCCGGCTTGACCTCCGCCAGTCATCGATCCAACATCCATTCATGCCCATCTTCGAGTACCGTTGTGACCGGTGCGGCAAGCCGTTCGAGGAGCTGGTCTTCGGCGACGCCGCGGTCGAATGTCCGGCCTGTCAGTCGAAGGCCGTGACCAAGCAGTTCTCGGTTCCGGCCCGACCCATGGCCGGCCGCGCCGCCGCCCCCGTTCCAGCCTGCGAGTCCGGAATGCCGTCCTCCGGGTGCTGTGGCGGCGGGGCCTGCCACCAGCGTTGAGTCGACTTGCCCGGGTCGCCGAGGTGCTCGCGGCCCGGCCACCCCGAACCGTCGAGGACCCGGCCCGGAAACTGGCCGCCGTGGCGGTGGTCTTCGTCCCGGATCCCGATGCCGTCCTGCTGATCCGCCGCGCCGAGCGCGAGGGCGACCGGTGGTCGGGCCAGATGGCCTTTCCCGGCGGACGGTGGTCGCCGGAGGATCCCGATCTCCTCACCACCGCCCGGCGCGAAACCGCCGAGGAAGTCGGCGTCGACCTCGCCCCGGCCCGGTTGCTCGGCCGACTCGACGATTCGGCCCCCCGCAGCCAGACCCTGCCGCCGATCATCGTCTCGCCCTACGTCTTCGCCCTCGACCGTCGGCAGCCGCTCGCGCCCAACCATGAGGTGGCCGGCGCGGTCTGGGCCCCGCTCGACGAACTGCTCGACCCCCGCAACTACCGCCCGTTCGAGTACGAATCCCAGGGTGCCCGCCTCCTCTTTCCCGGTTATCACCTCGAGGTCGGGGTGGTGTGGGGAATGACCGAGCGGATCCTGACCCCCCTCCTCCGGCTGATCCACCCCTGAAACCGGTCCGATCCGGGCGTTGGGCTTGACGTATCTGAAATTTAGTGTATCCTAAATCTCTAGATAGCCAGAACTAAATCCTGAGGATTCGACCAATAATGCCGGCTCCCGCCACCGCGCTCGTCTGGTTCCTGGCCTTGGCCGCCCTGGTGGCGGTCGTGGCCTGGCCGGGTCGCGGCCTGCTCGCCCGGGTGGCCCGATGGCGCCGTCTGACCGAGCGGGTCCGGATCGAGGACGCCCTCAAGCACCTCCTCAATTGCGAGCTGGCCGAACAGCCAGCCACCACCGCCAGTCTGGCCGGGATCCTCGAGATCAGTCCGACCAAGGCCTACGCGCTGGCCGAGCGTCTCGGCAGTCTCGGTCTGGCCGGATTCGTCGACGGGGCCATCGGCCTGACCGAGCAGGGCCGGGCGTACGCGCTCCGGATCCTCCGCACCCACCGACTGCTGGAGCGGTACTTTGCCGACCGGACCGGCGCCGCGCCGGTCGAGTGGCACGACCTGGCCGAAACCGCCGAACACGGGCTGACCGAGGCCGAGGTCGATGCGCTCGCCGCCCGGATGGGCGACCCCGTCTACGATCCCCATGGCGACCCGATCCCCACCGCCGCCGGCGATCTCCCGCCCCGGCGCGGGCTCCCGCTCTCGGCCCTTGGCCCCGGCGAAACGGCGGCCGTCATCCATGTGGAGGACGAGCCGGCTCCGGTCTATCGCCGCCTGCTCTCGCTCGGGATCGACCGGGCCGTTCCGATCAAGATGCTCCGGTCCGATGCCGACGGGATCGAGGTGCTGGTGGGTGGCGTCACTCGGCGGCTCGACCCCCTCGCGGCGGCGGCCGTGTCGGTCGATCGGGTGGCGGAGGCCGCGGGGCACACGGTCCTGTTCGAGCGGCTCGACGGTCTCCAGGCCGGTGAGGTGGCCCGGGTCGTCGAGATCGCCCCGACGGTGCAGGGACCGCAGCGTCGGCGGCTGCTCGATCTGGGCGTGCTGCCCGGCACCGAAATCACGGCCGAGTTCCGCAGTCCGTCGGGCGATCCGATGGCGTTTCGGATCCGCGGGGCGCTGATCGCGCTCCGGCAGCCCCAGGCGCACGGGATCTACATCCAGCGGGCGCCCACCCGGGAAACGGCGGGGGCGTCGTGAGCGCGCCGGTCATTTCCCGCCGATCGGCGGCGCGCGGGGCCGAACTGGTTCAGCTCGGTCGCTCGAGTTCCCGGCACGATTATCTGGTGGCCCTGGCCGGCAATCCCAACACCGGCAAGAGCACGGTGTTCAACGCCCTGACCGGGCTCCGGCAGCACACCGGCAACTGGCCCGGAAAGACGGTCACCCGGGCCGAGGGCAGTTTCCTGAACGAGGGGAAGCGGGCTCGGATCGTCGACCTGCCCGGCACCTACTCCCTCCACGCGGGCAGCGCCGACGAAGAGGTGGCCCGCGACTTTCTCCTCTTCGGTCGGCCCGACGTGACCGTGGTGGTGCTCGACGCCACCCGGCTCGAGCGGAATCTCAACCTGGCGCTCCAGGTCCTCGAAATCACCGACCGGGTGGTGGTCTGCCTCAACCTGATGGACGAGGCCCGCCGCCACGGCATCGGGATCGATCCGGTCCGCCTGGAGAACGCGTTGGGCGTTCCGGTGGTGGCCGCGTCGGCGCGCCGGGGCGAAGGTGTGGCGGAGCTGCGGGCCGCCATCCATCAGGTGGCGGCGGGAATCCGGACCACCACGCCGTTCCGGATCGCCGAGCATCCGGCGCCGGTCGAGAACGCCATCCGGTCGCTGGTGCCGCTGATCGACGCGGCGTTCCCGGGGCTCCCGAACGCTCGCTGGGTGGCCCTCCGACTGCTCACGGCCGACGAGCGGGTCCGGCTGGCGGTCGAGACCGGCGAGATCGGCACCCTGGCCACCGGCGAGTGGCAGGGCGTGGCCGAAGCGGCGCCGGTGGTTCGGCCGCAGTCGGAGGAGCAGCGGGCGCTGCTGGCGGCCGTGGCGGCCGAACGGTGGCGCTTGCCGCCCGATTTCCACGACAGCCTGAGCGCCAGCATCTACGCCGCCGCCGAGCGGATCGCCACCGAGGCGATGCTGTCGGGCGTCCGGCGGGCCAAATTCGACTTCGATCGGACCCTCGACCGCCTGCTGACCAGCCGGTGGCTCGGGTTCCCGCTCATGCTCGTGGTCCTGATGGTGGTGTTCTGGCTCACCATCGTCGGCGCCAACGTCCCGTCGGCCATGATCGCGGACGTGCTGATCGATCAGGCCCATCCATGGCTCAAGGGCCTGGCGGCCGGGATCGGGACGCCGTGGTGGCTCTCGGGGCTCCTGATCGACGGCGTCTACCTCGCCACCGCCTGGGTGGTGAGCGTCATGCTGCCGCCGATGGCGATCTTCTTCCCGCTCTTTACCCTGCTCGAGGATTTCGGGTATCTCCCCCGGGTCGCGTTCAATCTCGACCGGCTGTTCCAGCGGGCCGGCGCCCACGGCAAACAGGCCCTGACGATGTGCATGGGGTTCGGCTGCAACGCGGCCGGCGTGGTGGCCACCCGGATCATCGACAGCCCGCGGGAGCGGCTGGTGGCGATCATCACCAACAACTTCTCGCTCTGCAACGGGCGGTGGCCGACCCAGATCCTGATCGCCTCGATCTTCGTGGGGGCGCTGGCGCCGCCGCACCTGGCGGGGCTCGTGTCGGCGTCGGCGGTGGTCGGGATCGCGCTCCTCGGCATCGGGGCGATGTTCTTCGCCTCGTGGCTGCTGACCCGGACCGTCCTCAAGGGCGAGGCGACCACCTTCAGCCTCGAACTGCCGCCCTACCGTCCGCCCCGGGTGCTCCAGACGCTCTACACCTCGCTCATCGACCGCACCGCCATCGTGCTCTGGCGCGCCATCGTCTTTGCCGCGCCCGCGGGGGCGGTGATCTGGCTCGTGGCCAACGTCACGGTGGGCGGGGCCAGCGTGGCCGATCACGTGGTCCGATTCCTCGATCCGTTCGGGATCCTGATCGGGCTGAACGGGGTCATCCTGCTCGCCTACCTGGTGGCGATTCCGGCCAACGAGATCGTGATCCCGAGCGTGCTGATGCTCACGGTGCTGACCGCCAGGATCGCCGGGGTCGGGGCGGGGGCCGGCGTCATGTTCGAACTCGACAACCCCGGCGAAGTGGGCGAACTGCTCCGCGGCGCGGGCTGGACCACGCTGACCGGCCTGTCGCTGATGCTCTTTTCGCTCCTCCACAACCCGTGCTCGACGACGATCTACACGATCTACAAGGAGACGCGGAGCTGGAAATGGACCGCCCTCTCGACGCTGCTGCCGATCGGGCTCGGCGTCACGGTCTGCTTCCTGGTGGCGCAGATCTGGCGCCTCGTCGCGGCCTGGTAGGAGAACATCGATGACCGCACTTCCCGCGCGGGAACCGCTCACTCGGTCGACCGAGGACTACCTCAAGGCCATCTACCGGCTGTCGTCGGGGGGGGCACCCGTCTCCACCAACGACATCGCCGGCCTGCTCGGTCTGGCTCCGGCCTCCGTTAGCGGGATGATCAAACGGCTCTCCGAACAGGGCCTCCTCGAGCACATGCCGTATCGCGGCGTGAGCCTCACGCCCGACGGGCGCCGGGTGGCGCTCCGGATGCTGCGGCGCCACCGCCTGATCGAGGCGTACCTGGTGGCGTTCCTGGGTCACACCTGGGACACCGTGCACGACGAAGCGGAGCGACTCGAGCACGCGGTGTCCGACGATCTGGTCGAGCGGATGGCGCACGCCCTCGGCAACCCCCGGGTCGACCCCCACGGCGATCCGATCCCGGCGCCCGACGGCACGATCGCCGAGTTCATTCACGTTCCGCTGGCCGAGATCGCCGCCGGCGAGTCGGTCACCATCGGTCGGGTCGACGCCCGCGACGACGGCCGGCTCCGATATCTGGCTCAGCACGGCCTGGTGCCCGGGGCGCGGATCGCGGTGGTGGACCGCGAGCCGTTCGGCGGTCCGCTGACGCTCGACGTGGCCGGCCAGCGGAAGATCGTCGGCCCCGAGCTGGCCGCGTTGATTCTCTGCGAGCGGGGCGGCGGATGAACCGGGTCCGGGTCTGGCTGCTGGCCGCGGTGGTGGCGTTAGGCGGATGCGACGCCGTCCTCCCCGACGCCCCGGCCGACGACGAGGTCCTCGAGGGGCCGATCGACGGTCTGGCGGGGGAACAGCTGGCCGCCCATCTGGCGGGCGACGCGGAGTTTGCCCGGAACTTCGGCGCCGCCGACGGCGTCGGTCCGATCTTCGTGGCCCAGGCGTGCGCCAGTTGTCACGTCGGCGACGGGAAGGGACACCCGGTCTTCAACCTGACCCGGTTCGGCCGGATGACGCCTGGCGGGTTCGACCCGATGCGGGCGCATGGCGGCCCCCAGATCCAGCACCGCGC
>JAEUJH010000887.1 GCA_016794825.1 Gemmatimonadota bacterium | reverse complement strand
GCGATCGTTTCGGGGTCGGCCGCCGGATCGGCATCGATGACCTCGAGCCAGAGGCGCAACTCGGCCAGATGAACGGCGTTGGGGTTGAGGTCGACCCCGAACAGGTTGGTCGAGATCACCGCCCGGGTGGCCGCGCCGCGGTCTTCGCCCCCGGCCACTCGAATCGCCACCAATCGGCGGAGGGCGCCGAGGAGAAACGCGCCGCTTCCCACCGCGGGGTCGAGGATGCTGATCCGGCGAATGCGGTCGAGGACGTCCGGCGTCGGCCGGCGGAGGAGCGCGTCGGCCGAGTCGTCATCGGCCGTGAGGGCGGGTTTGCACCCTTGCCCGTCGACGGCGATCCAGGCGGTCAGCGACCGCTCGACGATGGCGTCGACCAGCGCGGCCGGGGTATAGAACGCTCCGGTGTCGCGGCGCTCCTCCGGGTCCATGACGCCCTCGAACACTCGGCCCAGCATATCGGGGCCGATCGCGCCGGCGTCAGGGTCGGCCGACACCGTGAAGTGATAGCGCTCGAACAGGGCGTCGAACGCGTCGCGCCAGATCGGATCGGGCAGCGGATCCGGCCACCGCCGCTCCAACGGGTGGGCCTCGAACAATCCGCCGTTGAGGAAGGGAATCCGGCCGAATCGCCGCGATCGTTCGGTCCGCGCGGCGACCGGTCGGTTGAGCGTGCCGAAGAACAGCGGCGCCAGGAACCGGCGCTCGACGCCCCCACCATTGGCCAGGACCCGATCGAGTTCCTCGCGGAGGAACCGGGGCCGGCCGTCGAGCCAACCGCGGGCCTGCACGAAGTAGAGGAACAACACTCGGGTCAGGTCGAGCAGCGCCAGCGAGTGGCGGTCGCGCCGGGGAATCCGGCGGGGCAGGGCCTGCGCGGCGGCATCGAGGGTGACCCGGAACTGCCGGAAGAAGCGATCGTCGAGCGAGCGGCCCGACAGCGCCTCGGCCCAGTCGAGCAGCCGGGCCAGCGGCGGACCGCTCGCGAAGTCGCGGCCCCGGCCGAGGATCTCGACATCGATCCGGCGCACCCGATCGAGCGGCACCAGGAGGACGGGGCAATCCGCCGCCGCGGGCGACAGCGCCAGGCGGCGCCGCGCCGGTTCGAGGACGGCCACCAGCGCCAGGCGGCCGCGTCGGGTCAACTCGACCGCGATCCGTCGCGCCGTGCGGTCGGCCGGTCCGGGCGCCATGACGCCGAGGAACAGGATCCCGTCGCGCCGGCCCGCCACGACCGCGCGAGCCTCGCCCTCCTCCACCCATTGGAGCGCCGCGAGCGAAACCCGGTGCCAGAGCGGTTCGAACCCGAGCTCGAACGCCAGGGACGACATCCCCTCGAGATCGGTGAGCGATTGGAGCGTTTCGGCCAGCGTCACGGAACCCCGCGCGGAAAACGACGGGGGTCAGATTAGGAAGGAGCGACCTCGAGGCGTGAACCGAAGGAGCGCGAACCGGTACTTTCGAACGCGGTCAGGCCCGAACCCGGACGGCCAGGATGCCGTCGAGGTCGGACTGGAGCTCCTTGAGACT
>JAEUJH010000959.1 GCA_016794825.1 Gemmatimonadota bacterium | reverse complement strand
CCGAGGCGATTGAAGCCGTAGAAGTCGCCCCCGACCGATTCGAGCGAGAGGCAGCGGACCCCGACCTCGGCGTCGCCCGACAGGACGGCGGGACTGGGGAGGAGGCTCTGCTGGAGGCGGGAGGCGAGTTCGAGTTCGCGCTCGAGCCGTTCCTGTTCCCGTTCCCGCTCGGCCAGGCGGGCGTTCTCGAGGGCCGCGCCGATCTGGTTGGCGATGGCCGCCACCAGCTTCCGATCGGTCGGGGCAAACCGGTCGCCGCCGATCCGGTCGGTCAGGTTGACGACGCCGATGCAGCGCGACTGGGCCCCGGGTGCCGCGTAGCAGATCGGGATGCTCATGAACGCGACGCCCTGATACCCCCGCTCTTCCTTGCCGACGGAACTGATGGTCCCCTCGATCGGGTCGCCGATCAGGGGACGCTGCTCTCGGAAGACCCGGGCGGCGACGGAGTGAGGATCGCCGACCGGGATGAGCCCGGCCCGGCCCGGCGGCAGGCCCTGGGCCGCGACGGTCCGGAGGACCCGTTGGTCCTCGTCGATGACCATGATCGAGGCCCGGCGGGCCCCGACCACGCTGCTCACGGCGCGGACGATGGTCCGGGCCGCCTGCTCGAGCCGGACGGTCTGGCCCAGGATCTCGCTGATGGTGTAGAGGAGGTCGATTTCCTCGTAGCGGCTGGCGAGTTCCTGGGAGAGGCGAGCCACTTCGCGTTCGACCGACAGGAGGTGGTCGAGGAGATCGAGCGCCGAGCGGGTTTCCGGTCCGGCACTCCCGGCCTGGGCGGATCCCTCGAGCCAGAGGCCGTCCTCGCCCGGAATGGGCGCGAACCAGCGGGGGCCTTCCGGCGTGAGCAGGAGGCCCGCGTCGACCGGCAGGGTCGGGCTCCAGCCGGGATCGACGCCATGCACGGGTCGGACCCGACCGTCGTCGGCCAGCCACAGGCGGCTCGGCGACACGACCGTGTCGTCGAGCGCCTCGAGGACCGGTTTGAGCCGCCTCAGCAGCGCGGCAGGGTCATCCAGATGGTGTTTCCTCGATCGTTGAACTCGACCTGATCGGCGAGGTGCCGGATGATGAAGAGCCCTCGGCCGCCGTCTTCCTCCAGCTCCGCCGGAAGGCAGGGACTCTGCCGGCGGGTCGACTCGACCCCCTGCCCTTCATCGCGGACCGAGAGCCGGATGGCCTCGGCGGTGAGTTCGGCCCGGACCCAGACGTGCTTGGTGGGGTCGGCGCCGTTGCCGCGGAGGATGGCGTTGCTGAGCGCCTCGGCCAGGGTGACGCGGAGCCGGAACGCGGTCCGGGCGCAGGGCGCCAGGCCGGCAAAGCAGTGGCGGGCCATCAACTCGACGGCGGCCTCCACCTCGCTCACGTCGCTCGGCATCGCCAGGTCGACGGCCACCGGATCGGCCCCCGGGTCGGTCGGGACCGTGCGGCGGATGGTGAGGCGGAGCGGCGCCGTCACGTCAGAACCCGGTCAGCCCTTCGTCCACGGTCGGGACGATGTGGAAGAGCGAATCGAGCTTGGTGAGCTCGAAGAGGGAGCGGAGATCCTCGTTGAGGCCGGCCAGGCGGAGTTCGCCCCCGTTCTCCCGGATCTTCTTGGAGATCGTGACCAGGGCGCCAAGGCCGGAGGAGTCGATGTACGCGGTGTGGGTGCAGTCGATCAGGAACTTGCGGTCGCCCGCCTCGAGCGATTCCTGGATCAGCGCCTTGAGTTCCTGGCGGTTGCCGACGATCAACTGGCCGTCGACCCGCACCACCGTGACCCCGCTCCCACTCGCCGTCTTGCTGAAACCCATGTTTTCCTCCCGTTAGGCCCCCGCCAGGCCCGCGACCGCCAGAAGGGCGACCGAGGCAATCTCGGCGGAGGTAGCGCCTTCGGGTACTCCCGCCAGCGTCCAGCGTCCGCCCGGGAACAGCGGCCCCATGGCGCGAAAGCCGGTGGCATCACGGAGCAGCACCTGAGCGAGATGGCCGGACACCGGGTCCGGAAATATGAGAACGTTCGGGCTGGTACGGAATCGGGCCGGGTCGGCGTCGTCGCCCAGGACGGCCCACCCCCACTCCACGCTGGCCGAGAGCCCCGGGGCCTGGGTGCGAAGCTCGGTCAACGCCAGCTCGGCGTCGGCGTGGCTCGCGTCCTGGGTGGGTGGCGCCACCAGGAGCCCGACCCGGGGCGTATCGCCCAGGACCCGACCGCGGTGGGCGGCCGCCCCGATGGCCAGCGCGGCGACCCCCCGGGCATCGAGCGGCCCGGCCGAATCGGGAACCACCAGCGTGAGCAGACGACCGTCGGCGGTCCGGAGGTAGCTGACCTGGCCGCGGCCCTTGCCGGCCCGATCGGGGCCGGTCACCCAGCGGGCGGCCTCCTCGAGGGCGTCGAGGGGGACGGCCGTGCCGCAGAGGCAAACGTCGACGTCGCCGCGGGCCGTCAGCCCGGCGGCGAACAGGAGCGGATTGGCCGCCAGGTCGAGGGCGTGGATGCCGTCGCGGACCCGCTCCGGCCAGCATTCGCGGAGCACGGTGGCCACCGCCCCGAGGCGCGGATCGCCCGCGGGGTCGATCCCGCCCGGGCCCACGACAGTGACCGCCGAGAAACCGCGGTTCTTGAGGTCGACGGCGGCGGCCTCGATGGAGCCGTCACCCTGGCCGATCATCACGATCCGGCCGCCGCGGCTCGACGCCCGAGCCGCCACCTGATCGAAGACCGTCATCGTCCGAACCTCCGGGCCAGCGCCTCGGCCACGACGGGATGCACCAGCGGGCCCACGTTGCCCCCGAAGCGGGCCACTTCGCGGACCAGGCTGGCGCTGACGTAGGTGAGCCCCGAGGCCGGGACCAGGAAGACGGTCTCGAGGCCCGGGTGCAGTTGTCGATTCATGAGGGCCATCTGGAACTCGTACTCGAAATCGCCGACGGCCCGGAGGCCGCGCACCAGGAACTGGGCGCCGATCCGGCGGGCGTAGTCGGCGAGGAGGCCCTCGAACGCGTCGAAGCGGACGTTGGGCAGGTCGCCCACGGTCCGGCGGAGCAGGTCGAGCCGTTCCTCGGTCGTGAAGACCGGCTGCTTGGACGGATTGCCGACGACGGCGACGACCAGCTGGTCGGCCAGCATGGCCGCTCGGCGAATCAGATCCTCGTGCCCGCGGGTCGGCGGGTCGAAGGATCCGGGATAGAGGGCAATCCGACTCATGGAGCCTCGAAAAAGGTCACCGCGGTATCTCCGTACACCCGGGTACTGCCACCCTCCAGCGTCTCGGTCCGCTCGTGTTCCACCCCGAGCACGGCCGCGAACGGCGCGGTCCGGAACCGCTCCGCGATCCGGGCCGCCAGGCCGAGCCGATAGGGCGGATCGGCAAAGGCGAGGTCGAACACCCGACCCTCGAGCCGGTCGAGGTACCGGAACGCATCCTGGCGGACCACCTCGACCCGGTCGGCGACGCCTAACGAGGCGACGTTGGCCCGGATGGCGGCCACCGAGGGCGGGTTCAGATCGACCAGGACCGCCCGGCTGGCCCCCCGCGACACCGCCTCGAGCCCGAGCGCCCCGCTGCCGGCGAACAGATCGAGCACCACCGCCCCGTCGAGCCGGGGTGCGACGATGCTGAACCAGGCTTCCCGCACCCGGTCGGCGGTGGGGCGGACCCGCCGATCGGCGGGCACCGCCAGCCGGCGGCCGCCGAACTCGCCGGCCACGATCCGGGTCACGCCGCCTTGTCGCCGGCCGCCCGATCGGCCGCCGGCGCCATCCCGACCAGCTTGGCTTGAAGGTAATCCTGACCGCGGAACTCGTGCCGCTCCAGCCGGAAGGCGGCGTCGATCGGCTCCGGACCGAGCCACTGGACGCGGTCGGCAAACTGGAACCCGATGGCCGCGACCCCCCCGCCCCCGTCCTTCAGGAAACCCCGAAGGTGTTCGTTCTTCTGTCCAACGTAGCTCCAGTTGACCAGCTTCGCACCGCGGACCAGGAAGACCGGACCGGGGTTCCCCATCCCGCACGGTTCGAGGTGCCGGCAGAGCCGTTCCAGGTCGTCGGTGACCTGGTCGAGCGCCAGTTCGAGGTCGACCCGCTGCTCCGGGCCGAGGGTGGCGGGTTCGAGGGTCTGGCCGCAGACCGCGGCAAACCGGGCCCGGAACTCGTCGATCCGGTCGCGCCGGACGGTGACGCCGGCGGCCATCTTGTGCCCGCCGTACCGCTCCAGGAGGTCGGCACACTGGCCGAGGGCCCCGTGGAGGTCGAACCGCGAGATGCTCCGGCCCGAGCCCTTGCCGAGTTCGCCGTCGAGCCCGATCAGGAAGGTGGGTCGGCCGAACCGCTCCACCACCCGCGAGGCGACGATCCCGACCACGCCGGGATGCCACTGGTCGGACGCGAGCACCAGGCCGGCGGTCCGATCGAGATCCACGTTGGCCTCGATGTGCTCGATGGCCTGGCTCAGGATCCGCTGGTCGAGATCCTGGCGCTCGGTGTTGAGCTGCTCGAGCCGCTGGGCCATGGCCTGGGCTTCGTCCCAGGAGTCGGAGAGGAGGAGGCGGAGCCCCTCGTTGGCGTCGGCGATCCGGCCGGCCGCGTTGAGCCGCGGGCCAAGAATGAACCCGACGTGGGACGCCTTGACCTCCTGGTGACCGAGGCCGGCGGCCGCCACCAGGGCCCGAAGCCCCGGCCAGCGCGACTTGTTGAGGAGCTTGAGCCCGTGGCGGACGATGATCCGGTTCTCGCCGGTCAGGGGCACCACGTCGGCCACGGTGGCGACAGCGGCGTAGTCGAGGAAGTGGAGCGGGAACGTCGGCGGCAAGCCGAGCGGCTCGACCAGCGCCTGCACCAGCTTGAACGCGATCCCGGATCCGCAGAGCGTGCCGAGACCGGAGGTGTCGTCGGGGCGCTGGGGGTCGACGACGGCGTTGGCCGGGGGCGCCTCGGCCGCCAGGAGGTGGTGGTCGGTGACGACCACGTCGAGGCCGGCCTCCCGCGCCCGGCGCACCGGCTCGACCGCCGTGATGCCGCAGTCGCAGGTGACGACCAGGCCGGCCCCGATCGACAGGGCGCGTGCCAGCCCGGCCGGACCGAAGTCGTAGCCGTCGCGCATTCGATGGGGCACGAACGCCTCGACGTCGGCCCCCGCCGCCTTGAGCGCGCGGGTCAACAGGGCCGAGGCACACTGACCGTCGACGTCGTAGTCGCCGTGGACCAGAATCTTCTTGCCGCCCTTGACCGCCCGCACGATGGTGTCGACGGCGTCGGCCATCCCGGCCAGCCGGTAGGGATCGGACAGCCGGTCGAGTTCGGGACGGAGGAACGCCCGGGCGTCTTCGGGGTCGCCGAAGCCGCGCTGGACCAGGAGAGCGGCCAGCGCGGGAGGCAGCCGGAGCGCCTCCGCCAGGGTTCCCGCGGCGGTCCGATCGGGCGCGGGGGCGACGACCCACCGCGGCGGCAGCTGCCTCACCCGAGGGTCTCTTCGGCGTAGAGGATCACGCCGCAGGCCTCGCAGTTGTCGAGCAGGATACCGGCGCGGATCTGGGTCCGCCGGTTCCGGGGCACCGAGGTGTAGCAGGCGCCGCACGCCTCGCCCTTGAGCGGCACGACCACCGCCACGGTCCGGGCCGACCGGAGTCGGTCGTAGCGAGCCCGGAGGACCTTGTCGAGCTGGACGGCGCTGTCGTCGCGGGCGGCGCGGGCCGCGTCGCGTTCGCCTTCGAGCCGGGCCTGTTCCTCCGCCAGCTGCTGCCGCTCGGCCGCCTGCCGCTCCTCGACCTGGGTCACCCGCTCCTCGGCCGCCTTGAGGCCGCGCTCGAGGTCGTGGACGCCCTCGGCCACCTTGACCCATTCGCCCTCTTCCTTGATCAGGATGGCGCGGGCCATCTCGACCTCGGTCATGACCGCCTGCGCCTCGCGGGCACCCTTGACCGCCTCGAGCCGCTGGCGCCGCTTGTCCTGAATCGAGCGATAGCCTTCGATCCGCGATTCCAGATCCGCGCGGCGCTTGACCCCGTCCTCCAGCCGTTTCTGGGCGACCTGAACGTCGCGCTTGACCGAGGCCACTTCGCCGTCGAGCCGAGCGACTTCGTCGAGGATCGCCTTGAGCCGGACGTCGGCCTCGAGGAGGGTCAGGTCCTTGGTCTGGAGATCGAGGAGTTTGGCCAATTCAGCTTGCATGGTACGGTCTTCCTTCACGGCGAGCGTCCTGGCGGACGAGTTGGTGGTTGAGCCTTCTGTTTCTCCCAAACGAACCGGGCTTTGGCCCCGGCGGACAAACGCTGTTTCGAATCCTTGCGCGCTTCGATGTCGGTGGCGGGCGGCAGACCCCGGAGCAGTTCCCGCTCTTCCAGTCGGGTGGTGGCGGCGACGTAGAGTTCGTCGGGGTCGGCGCCCTCGAGCCCGACGGCCTGTTCCTGGAGGCGCTGCCACGCGGCCCGGGCCTGGGGCGACAACCGCTCGGCCACATCGGTGGCGGGGGCTCCGGCGGGCTGGGCCAGCAACGCGGTGTAGATCTCCCGGAAGACCGGGACGTCGAACCGCTCGGGCGGCACCTCCGTGCGCCCGCGTTCGAGCCATTCGGGATCGCGGAGCATCAGCTGGAGCAGCTGGGCCTCGACCCGGGTCCCGACCCGGCCCCGCTCGGGGCGAGCCGGCCGGACGTCGACCGACCGAGGGGCGCCCGGCCCGGCCGGCGCAGCGGGCGGCGGAGGCGGCGCCACCGGTCGAGTGGCGAGTTCCTGCTCCAGCACCGCGCGGGAGATCCCGACCCGATCGGCCACCAGGCCGAGGTAGAGATCGCGCGCGATCGGATCGGTGGCGGCCCGGACCGTCGGGAGCAAGCGGTCGAGGGCGTCCCGCCGGCGCTCGACGCCCTCGAACCAGCCCTTCCGTTCGAGCAGTTGGATCTTTCGTTCCAGGAGGTCGACCGCATCGGCCAGAATGGCCTCGAGTGCCGCCGCGCCGCCGGTCCGGACCAGGCTGTCCGGGTCCTCGCCCGGGGGCATGGTGGCCACCTTGACCCGGAGCCCGTGGCGGAGGCACTCGTCGCCAGCCCGGAAGGTGGCCTTGAGTCCGGCCGAATCGGAGTCGTAGAGCAGGATGACCGTGGGGGCAAAGCGCTTGAGCAGGGCCGCCTGGTCGGGCGTCAGAGCCGTGCCTAACGGGGCCACCACGTGTTCGATGCCGGCCTGGGCCGGGCGGAGGACGTCGAAGTACCCCTCCACCACGATGGCGCAGCCTTCCTTCCGGATGGCGTTCTTGGCCAGATGGAGATGGTAGAGCGACGTGCCCTTGTGGAAGATCGGCGTTTCCGGCGAG
>JAEUJH010000954.1 GCA_016794825.1 Gemmatimonadota bacterium | reverse complement strand
CCGGTCATGCCGGCCAGCTTGTCGTACATCCGGAAGTAGTTCTGGATGGTGATGGTGGCCATGGTCTGGGTCTCGCCCTTGATCTGGACCCCTTCCTTGGCCTCCACCGCCTGATGCAGCCCGTCCGACCACCGCCGGCCCGCCAGCACCCGTCCGGTGTACTCGTCGACGATCAGGACCTGATTGTCCTGGACGATGTACTCGACATCCTTTTCGTAGAGGGCGTGCGCCTGCAACAGCTTGTGGATGATATGGAGCTTTTCGCTCTTTGCCGCATACTCCATTTCCACCTGGACTCGCCGATCCCGCCGTTCCGCTGGCGCGAGATCCGGATCCCGCTCGATCCGATGGATCGCCTCGGAAATGTCGGGGACGAGGAAGAGGCCCGGATCGTCGGGCGAAAGCGCCGTGGCGCCCTGATCGGTCAGGTGAACCGAATGTCCCTTCTCGTCGAGGACGAAGTACAGAACCTCGTCGATGCCCCGCATTTCCTGCTGCCGGGTGGGGAGCTTGCGGTCCGCCAGATGCTTGAGTTCCGCCTGCTGGACGGCGTGCTTGACGCCGGGTTCGTTGAGCAGCTTGAGCAGGCGCTTGTTCTTGGGCATCCCGAGCTGCGCCTGGTAGAGCTTGTTGGCGGCGTCGACCCGGGTCTTCTCGTTGGCCCAGAGGGGCTCCGCCTCGGCGATCAGCTGGTTGACGACCGCGGTCTGCTTCCGGACCAGGTCGGCCACCCGCCAGTTGAACTCGGAATACTTGTCGTCACCCTCGTTCCCGACCGGACCCGAAATGATCAGCGGGGTCCGCGCTTCGTCGATCAGGATCGAGTCGACCTCGTCGACGATGGCGTAGGCATGGTCCCGCTGCACCCGGTGCTCGAGCGAGTAGACCATGTTGTCGCGGAGGTAGTCGAACCCGAACTCGTTGTTGGTCCCGTAGGTGATGTCGCAGAGATAGGCCGCCCGCCGTTCCGGCGACTGCGGTTCGGTGTCGTCGAGACATCCGACCGTCAGGCCGAGGTACGTGAACAGGTGCCCCATCCACTGGGAGTCACGCCGGGCCAGGTAGTTGTTGACGGTGACGAGATGGGCGCCCCGGCCGGCCAGGGCGTTGAGGTACAACGGCAGCGTCGCCACCAGGGTCTTGCCTTCGCCGGTGGCCATTTCGGCGATCCGCCCGCGATGGAGGGCCACGCCGCCCATCAGCTGGACGTCGTACGGCACCATTTCCCAGGCCAGGTCGTGACCCGTCACCCGGGCCGTGGTGCCCACCAGCCGGCGCGCGGCTTCCCGCACCGTGGCGAACGCCTCGGGCAGGAGGTCGTCCAGGACCACGGCGACGGCCTTCTTGTAGTCGTGCTCGAGCCGGTGGAACTCGCCCTCGAGGCGTTCCCGCTCCACCGGGTCGGCGCAGTCGTGCTTGGCGGCCCGGACCCGCTCCACCTCGGCCCGGGCGTCGCCGGTCCGCTCGGCCAGGATGTCGCGGAACCGCTGGGTCTGGGCCTTGAGTTCGGCTTCGCCGAGGCCGCCGAGCCGGGCTTCGTGCTCGTGCACCTGGGCCACCAGCGGCATCAGCTTCTTGGCATCGCGCTGATGCCGGGTCCCGAAGACTTTTTCGATCAAGATCTTCAACATCGTCAGTCCTGATACAGGCCTTGTGTCGCGATGTACCGCGCCACCGTGTCGGGGACCCAGTACCGGATCGACTGTCCGGACCGGACCCGCTCGCGCACCGCCGTCGATGAAATGTCGATTCGCGGAACCGTCACCACCCGATCCGCGACCCCTTCGGGCGGGGTCTCGCCCGCCCGCGAAAACACCACTACTTCCGCCATTGCCCGGATTCCCGCCGGGTCGCGCCATTTGGCGAACAGCGCGGCGGCGTCGCTCCCGATGGCCAGCATCAGCCGGGCCTCGGGAAACCGGCGGCGGAGATCGGCCAGCGTGTCGACCGTGTACGACGGCCCGCCGCGCTCGATTTCCACCGGATCGACGACGAACGTCGGATCGTCCGCCGTCGCCAACTCCAGCATCCGGGCCCGATGTGCCGCCGCGGCTCGGTGCCGCCCCACCTTGAACGGCTGCTCGGCGGCCGGAATCAGGCGGACCTGATCCGCGTCGAGCGCCTCCCGCACCGCCTGCCCGATCACCAGATGGCCGTGATGGACCGGGTCGAATGACCCGCCCAGCACCGCGATGCGCACCTCAGCGGGTCCCGATGGAATCGGCCTGGACTCGAACCGAATCGGCGGCCCCCGCCGGAGGACAGTACCGGCTTGGCCCGTTCGGCCCGGCGTGGAACTGGGCGATGTAGTTGCAGGTCTCCTTCACTTCCTCCTGATACCCGAGGCGCCGATACGCCAGGACCAGCTTTTCCAGCGCGTCGGGCACGATCTTGGCCCGCGGGTACTGTACCACCAGCGCGCGGAGCAGCAGCACCGCCGACTCGTCCGCCTTGTAGCGGAAGTAGAACAGCGCGCTCAGATACTCCTTCCGCGCGAACAGCTCTCCCAGTTCGCGCGCCTTGGCTTCGGCCCGCTTGGCAGCCACCGAATTGGGATAGCGGCTGAGGACTTCCTGGTAGACACCGAGGGCCGTCTGGCCGTAGGTCGGGTCGAGTTCCGGCCGCTTCCAGAGGTACGAATAGGCGTCGGCGGCCCGCAGCAGGGCGTCCGGCGCGAGCGAGTCGTCGGGGTTCTCGTCGGCGATCCGCCGGAACTGCCGGACCGCGTCGAGTTCGTTGCCCTGCGCCACGTCGATCTCGCCCCGGTAGAAGGCCAGTCGGGAATGGCGCGCATCGGTGACCGGCATGGCGTTGGCCAGCCGGGTGAACACGTTGCTGGCCTCGCCCCACTTGCCCCGGTTGAACGCGCGCTGCCCGACCAGCCAGAGCGAGTCGATCGTCCGAGGGGAATTGGCGAGCACCGGAGCCGGAGCGTCCGATTTCGGCTTGCCTTTGAAGGGCCAGCAGCCGGCCAGCAGCGTCAGGGCCAGCAGGCCCCCGAATCTTCCGACGTTCATGCCTCTCCATCCGCGGGGGGCTCGGTCGGAGCCGCACCCAGTCCGTTCAGCTTGGCCACCGCGACCCCGCGGAGGCTGTCGGGCGCGTTGGGCGCCGACACGACCGCCTGATAGGCCACGGCGGCCCCGAGCGCGTCGCCCTGGAGGATCCGGGCGTCGCCCAATCCGACCTGAGCCTGGAACCCGCGACTCGTGCCGGTTTCGATGCCCAGGACCACCTCGAACCACCGTTCCGCCCCGGCCCCGTCACTCGTGGCCAAGGCGTCTCCGCCCAGCAACAGCGCGCATTCCGCCAACCCGGCCCGGCCGGCCACGCGGAGCCGATTGTCTTCCGTCCGCCGGAGCAGGGTCCGGTAGGTCCGAGCCGCGCCCTCGCAGGCCACCGTGGCGCGCTGCGCCTCGGCCAGGCGGAGGAGCAGCGAGTCGACCAGCCGACCACTGCCGGCGGCGGCCATGGCCGCGGGGAGCAGGCTCAGGGCGTCGGCCGGCTCGGCCCCGCCGGCCAGCGTCAGCCGGGCCAGGCCCCCCAGCGGCCGCCCGGGGTTGATGCTCCGCAGGGCCAGCACGGCGCGGGTTACCGCCGGAATGCCCGCCGTCCCCTGCCGCTCCGCGGCCTGCGCCACCCGTTCGAGCCCAACCGCCGCCTCGAGAGCCCGGGTCGGGTCCTCGCGCGCCAGCTCCGCGTAGGCGTCGATCGCCGCCCCGAAGTCCTCGGCCCGGATGGCCGCCGCCGCGGTCTTGGCCCAGACCCGGCTCCGGGCGCCGGTCCGCTGGGCGGTTTGATACTCGCCGAGGGCCCGGCCGTAGTTCCCTTCCCGATAGGCCTCGTCGCCCAACCGTTCGTGGTCGGCGGCGGCCACCGAACAGCCGGTGGCCAGGACGATGGCCGCCAGCCAACGGATCACGAGGAGAGGCGCCTCGCCATCGCGAGATAGGCACCGACCCGGGCGTTTTCCGGTCGCTGCTTCAGGCACCGGGCCCAGATCTCCTGCGCTCCGGTGGCGTCGCCGGACAGATAGTGCGCCAGCCCGAGCGCGGCCTGGGCGTCGACGAACCGGGGCTGGACCGCCACGATCCGGTCGAGTTCCTCCCGGGCCTCCAGCAGCCGCCCCGCCTCCAACAGGAGCCGAGCCAGCCGGTACCGGAGGTCATGGAAGTCCGGCCCCAGGGCCACCGCCCGCTGGTACTCCCGGATCGAGTCGTCGACCGCCCCGACCTCCGCGTAGGCATCGCCCAGCGCGGCGTGGAGATTGGCGAGCCGGGACGCCACCGGCCGGGAGAACCCGTTGGCCCCCGCCTGGCCCAGCGCCGCCGCCCGCTGAAACGAGGCATCGGCCTCGGCCGACCGCCCCAGCTCCACCAGGATGACCCCCCGGTGGACCAGAGCGTCGATGTAGCGGGGGTTCACCCCGAGGGCCCGATCGAGATCCTCGAGCGCCTTTTCCGGCTGGCCGAGCAGCGACAGCGACAGCCCCCGAAGGTGATACACATCAGCGAATCGGCGCCCCGACTCGAGGATCTCGTCGATCAGGTGGATCGTGCCGTAATAGTCCTGAACGGCGAACCGCTCGTGGGCCTGCTGCAGTAGATGCTCGGTGCTGACTTGCATGCCTGGCACCCGCCCGCTTCCGAGAGGTGAAAGCCCTGTGTCATGCCGGCCCGTGGTTCCCCTGATGTGCGGGCGGAACCCCGGGTCGCGCCCCCAGTCCGACCTGGGGCCGGTTCCGGGGTTTGGGAACCCGGTAAGATAGCGGGAAAGGGAGCCCCGGAGGCAGGGAGCCGGGGCCTGGGGGCGCTGGGTCAACGGGCCCGGCGCCGGGCCTGGGGGTGGCGGGTCCTGACCCACCACCGGGCCGGGCTGCCCCGAGCCTTACTGGCCCTTGGGCAGGACGCGCTTGAAGTAGTCGATGGTCCGGGCCAGGCCGGTCCGGAGGTCGATCGAGGGCTCCCAGCCGAGGACCGACCGGGCAATGGTGATGTCGGGCTTCCGAACCTTGGGGTCGTCGACCGGCAGGGGCTCGTGCCGGATGGCCACGTGGGAACCCACCATTTCGCGGACCAGTTCGGCGAGTTCGAGCATGGTGAACTCGGTCGGGTTCCCGATGTTGGTCGGGTCGACCCGGTCGCTCATGAACAGCCGGTAGATCCCGTCGACCAGGTCCGAGACGTAGCAGAACGACCGGGTCTGACGCCCCTCGCCGTAGATGGTCAGCGGCTCACCGCTCAGCGCCTGGACCACGAAGTTCGAGACCACCCGACCGTCGTGGGCCCGCATCCGGGGGCCGTAGGTGTTGAAGATCCGCACGATCCGGGTCGGCAGCCCGTGAAAACGATGGTACGCCATCGTCATCGCTTCGGAAAAGCGCTTGGCCTCGTCGTAGACCCCGCGCGGGCCGACCGGATTGACGTGCCCCCAGTAGGACTCGGGCTGAGGATGGACCTGGGGATCGCCGTAGACCTCGGAGGTCGACGCCAACAGGTACCGCGCGCCTTTGGCCTTGGCCAGCCCCAGCGTGTTGTGGGTCCCGAGCGAGCCGACCTTGAGGGTCGGGATCGGGTGCCGGAGGTAATCGATCGGGCTGGCCGGCGAGGCGAAGTGGAGCACCCCGTCGAGCGGACCATCGACGAAGATGTACCGCGAGACGTTGTGCTCGTAGAACTCGAACTGCTGGTTCCCCGCCAGGTGGGCGAGGTTGTCGCGGGAGCCGGTGATGAAATTGTCCATCCCGACCACCCGATGGCCTTCAGCAAGGAATCGGTCGACCAGGTGCGAGCCAAGGAACCCGGCCGCGCCGGTGATCAGAATCCTCACTGGCCCCTCCGTCCGATGCTGACGTACTTGAACCCGGCGGCCGCCATCCGGGGCGGATCGAACAGGTTCCGCCCGTCGACGATGAGCGGATTCCGGAGCGCCTTCCGGACCCGCTCGAGGTCCGGATTTCGGTAGACCAGCCACTCGGTGACGATGGCCAGCGCGTCGGCACCGGCCAGGGCCTCGTACGGATCGCGCGCGTACTGGATCCGCGAGCCGAACACCTCCCGGGCGGTCTCGGCCGCCTTGGGGTCGTGGGCCACCACGGATCCACCGGCGGCCAGAATGCCCTCGACCAGCGGAATCGACGGACTCTCCCGCATGTCGTCGGTCTCGGGTTTGAACGCCAGACCCCAGACCGCCACCTTCCGTCCGGCCAGCGAGGTCCCCAGCTCGACCTTGAGCTTGGCGAGCATGACCCGCTTCTGCCGGTCGTTGACCGCTTCGACCGATTCCCAGAGGTCGGGTTCCATCCCGATTTCGCGGGCGGTCTGGATCAGCGCCTTCACGTCCTTCGGGAAGCACGAACCGCCGTAGCCGGGGCCCGGGAACAGGAACGCCGGCCCGATCCGCCGGTCGGTGCCAATTCCCTTCCGGACCGACCCGACGTCGGCGCCGACCATCTCGCACAACTGCGCGATCTGGTTCATGAACGAAATCCGGGTGGCCAGCATGGCGTTGGCCGCGTACTTCGTCACCTCGGCCGACGGAATGTCCATGAACAGGACCGGGTTCCCGGTGCGCACGAAGGGGCCGTAGAGCTGGCCGAGGATGTCGCGCGCTTCGTCGCTATCGACGCCGATCACCACCCGATCGGGCTTCATGAAGTCGTCGATCGCCGCGCCTTCCTTCAGGAACTCGGGATTGCTGGCCACGTAGAACGGCCCCTGGCTCACCGCCTTCACGGCGGCGCGGACCTTTTCCGCGGTGCCGACCGGCACCGTGGACTTGGTGACGATCACCTTCGGCTCGTTGAGGTGCCGGCCGATGGTGGTGGCCACGGCCAGCACGTGCCGGAGGTCGGCGGAGCCGTCCTCGCCCGGCGGGGTCCCGACCGCGATGAAGATGACCTTGCCGTGTTCGACCGCCGCGCCGACGTCGGTGGTGAAGACCAGCCGTCCTTCCGACTGGTTCCGGGCCACCATCGGTTCGAGTCCGGGCTCGTAGATCGGAATTTCGTTCTTCTTGAGCCGGGCGATCTTCCGCTCGTCGACGTCGGCGCAGACGACGTCGTTGCCGGTCTCGGCCAGACAGGCTCCGGCCACCAAGCCGACATAGCCGGAGCCGATGACGGTGACCCGCACGATCAGTTCGCCTTGCGGCGGAGGGCGTTCCGGGTATCGACGACGACCTTGGCGTGCTTCCGGACCAGGTTGTAGTCGATGGTCGAATGGTCGGTCACGATCACGACGCAGTCGGCCGCCGCCAGGGTGGCCGCGTTGAGGGGCAGCGACTTGGCCTGGTGACCGTCCTCGGAGAACTCCGGAACGAAGGGATCGTGGTAGCTGACCTTGGCGCCCCGTCCTTCGAGGAGGCGGATGATGTCGAGCGCCGGGCTTTCCCGGATGTCCTCGATGTCCCGCTTGTAGGCGACGCCGAGGATCAGGACCGACGCGCCCTTGACGGCCTTGCCCGATTCATTGAGCGCCTCGTTGACCTTCCGAACCCAGAACACCGGCATCTCGGTGTTGAGCTCGCCGGCCAGGTCGATGAACCGGGTCTTGTAGTTGAGACCCCGCATCTTCCACGCGAGGTAGTGGGGGTCGATCGGAATGCAGTGACCGCCGAGGCCGGGCCCCGGCAGGAACTTCATGAACCCGAACGGCTTCGTCGCGGCGGCCTCGATGACCTCCCAGACGTCGACGCCAAGCTTGTCGCAGACGATGGCCATTTCGTTGACCAGGCCGATGTTGACGCTCCGGAAGGTATTCTCCAGGAGTTTGACCAGCTCGGCCGCTTCCGTGGTGGTCACCGGCACCAGGGTGTCGATGGCCGGTCGGTAGAGCGCCATCACGACGCGGGTGCAGTCGTCGGTGATGCCACCCACGACCTTGGGCGTGTTCTTGGTCTGGTAGACCGGGTTGCCCGGATCGACCCGTTCGGGACTGAACGCCAGGAAGAAGTCCTTCCCGACCTTGAGCCCGGTCGACTCGAGCGCCGGGAGCATGATCTCCCGGGTCGTGCCCGGATAGGTCGTGCTCTCGAGGATGATGGCCTGGCCCTTCCGGAGCACCGCCTTGACCGTCTCCGTGGCGGCGACGATGTAGCTCACGTCGGGGTCCTTGAACTTCGACAGCGGCGTCGGGACGCAGATCGAGATCGCGTCGCAGGCCGCCAGCTTCGACCCGTCGGTGGTGGCGGTAAAGAGCCCCTTGGCCCGGGCCGCCGCCAGTTGGGCGTCCGAGATGTCCTTGACGTGCGACTTCCCGGCGTTGAGCCCGTCGACGACCCGCTGGCTCACGTCGAAGCCCAGGACGCGGAACCCGGCGTTGGCGAGCTCGACCGCGAGCGGGAGCCCGACGTACCCCAGTCCGATGATGCCGAAGAGCACGTCGCGCTTTTCGGCTTTGGCGATCAGTTCGTCTGCCGACGACATGGTCATGTCTCCACGGAGATCGGCGCGCCACCGCTCTGGAGCGAGCGGGTGGCCGCTTCCAACACGCGAACGACGCGAACGCCGTCCTGCGCGTCGGCGCGGGTGGCCGGTTCCCCCCGCGCGACCGAGATGAAGTGCGACAATTCGAGCCCCAGCGGCTCGGCGTTCGCGAGCTTCGGAATCCAGATGTCCCCTTCGCGGACCGCCAGGCTCTCGCCGTACGATCCGTACTCCGGCGGGCGATCGACGCCCTTGTCGTAGATCCGGAGTTTTTCCCGCGGCGCCATGTCGTCGAAGACCGCCATCTGCTTCGACCCGACCACGGTCATCCGCCGTTCCTTGTGAGGATCGAGCCACGACATGTGGGCGTGCGCCACGACCCCGCTTCGAAACTTCATGGTCAGGAACACCACGTCCTCGATCCCCTTCTGGAGGTACGAGTGTCCCTGGGCCGACACCGACACCGGCGCCTCGCCCATCAGGTAGAGCGCCACCGAGATGTCGTGCGGCCCGAAACTCCAGAGCGCGTTCTCGTCCGGCCGGACCTGCCCCAGGTTGACCCGCTGGGAGTAGAGGTAATACACCTCGCCCAGCGACCCGTCCCGGATCATCGCCTTGAGGCGATCGACCACCGGGTGGAACTCGAGCAGGTGCCCGACCAGGACCGGCACCTTGAGCCGCTCGCTCTCAAGGGCGAGGGCCTCGGCGTCGGCGACGGAGAGGGCAAACGGCTTCTCGACCAGCGCCGGCTTCCCGGCTCGAACGGCCCGGAGGCCGATCTCGGCGTGAGTCCGCGCCGTCGAGGCCACCACCACCGCGTCGACCCGTTCGAGCAACGCGTCGACCGAGTCGGTGACGAACACGCCCGGGTAGGCCTTGGCCGTCCGGTCCCTGATCGAGCCCGAAACGTCACAGACCGCGGCCAGCTCGGCCCCGGCCAGCGACGCCACCGTCCGAACGTGGTTCCGCCCCCAGGCCCCCGCCCCGACGACCCCCACCCGAATCCGACTCATCCAAAGAACCCCTTCACGGCCGCCACGACCCGATCCACCTGGGTATCGGACAGTTCGGGATAAACCGGCAATGACAGAACGTCCTTCATCGCCTGCTCGGTCTTTGGCAGCGACCCGGGGCGGTACCCCAGGTCGGCAAAGCAGGGCTGGAGATGGAGGCCGACCGGGTAATAGACCGCACAACCGATGCCGTTGGCCTTCAGATGGGCCATCAGCTCGTCCCGACGCGGGACCCGGAGGGTGTACTGGTGGAAAATGTGCTCGTTGGCCCCGTCGGTAACCGGGGTCCGGACGTCGGCGTGGCCGGCAAAGGCCGCCGTGTACCGGGCCGCGCGGTCGCGGCGGGCCGCGCTCCAGCCGGCCAGATGCGGCAACTTGGCGAGGAGCACGGCGGCCTGCAGCGTGTCGAGCCGGCTGTTGGTGCCGACTTCCTCGTGGTGATATTGCTTGGCCCCGCCATGGAGCCGGAGCTTCCGCAGTCGGCTGGCCAGCTCGTCGTCCTGGGTGACCATCATCCCGCCGTCACCGTACCCGCCCAGGTTCTTGCTCGGGAAGAACGAGAAGGTCCCGCACCACCCGGTCTCGCCAGCCAGCCGCCAGGTCCCGTCCATCTGCCGCCGGGCCCCGATGGCCTGAGCCCCGTCCTCGATGACCGGGATGCCCCGCCGCGCCGCGATTTCGAGGATCCGCTCCATGGCGGCCATCTGGCCGAACAGGTGCACCACCACGATCGCCCGGGTCCGCGGCGTGATCGCGGCCTCGATGGCGGCCGGGTCGGCGCAGAAGGTCACCGGGTCGATGTCGACGAACACCGGCCGGCCGCCGGCGTTGTGGATCGTCCCGGCGGTGGCAAAGAAGGTGAAGCTCGGGGCAATGACCTCGTCGCCCGGCTTGAGACCGAGGGCCTTGAGCGGGAGGAGGATCGCGTCGGTGCCGCTGGCGCAGCCGATCCCGTGCTTGGCGTGACTCAGCGCGGCGACGGCGGTCTCCAGCTCGCCCACCTCCCGCCCCATGATGAACTCCTGCCGCTCGACCACCGAGGCGATCGCGCGGGCCACGTCGTCCTTGATCGTGGCGTACTGGGCTTTCAGGTCGAGCAGCGGAACGGTCACGGATCGATCCTCACGAGGAACAGGGGCACCCTGACAGAACCCGGGGGGTTGGCAAGAATTGGGCAAGCGACAGCGCCCGCGAACCGGGCGGCGGCGCCGAACGGAGGGCGGGCGGAGCGAATCGACTCAAGTTCATATGGGACAAAAACTTACAAAACCCACCCCCGGTCAGTCAACCGGCCGGAGCACCCCTCCCTCTTCCCGGTACCGTGACCCGCAGTCGCCACAGGTGCCCTGGCCGCCCGTCAGTTCGAGCCGCACCCCGCACTGGCACATCCACCCGATCCGGCGGGCCGGCACCCCCACCATGAGGGCGTAGGCCGGGACGTCGCCCCGAACCACCGCCCCGGCCCCGATGAAGGCGTACTCGCCGATCGTGTTGCCGCAGACCACCGTGGCGTTGGCCCCGATGCTGGCCCCCCGCTTCACCAGGGTCCGCCGGTACTCGTTCTTCCGGGACACATGGCTTCGGGGGTTGAGCACGTTGGTGAAGACGCAGCTCGGGCCGCAGAACACGTCGTCCTCGAGTTCGACGCCCTCGTAGATCGAGACGTTGTTCTGGACCTTCACGTTGGCGCCCATCTTGGTCCCGGGCATCACCACCACGTTCTGGCCGAGGTTGCAGCGCTCGCCGATGACGGCGCCCGGCATCACGTGACTGAAATGCCAGACCTTGGAGCCCTTCCCGATGATGGCACCCTCGTCGACGTAGCTCGACTCATGCACGAAGTAATCCGCCATGCCCTCTCCCTAGGTTCCGAGGTACGTCCCCCGCACCCCGATCAACTTCACTTCCGGTTCGAGCGTCACCCCGAAGCGCCCCTGGACCTCGGCCCGGGCCCGGTCGATCAGGGCCCGGACGTCGGCCGCCGTCGCGTCGCCGGCGTTCACGAAATAGTTCGCATGCATCGGCGAGACCATCGCCCCGCCGATCCTCACTCCTTTGAGGCCGGCCCCTTCGATCAGCTGTCCGGCGGTCTTGAGTTCCCGGCCGTCCGGGCCCATCACAACCGGACCACTCGGGTTCTTGAACACGCTGCCGCAGCACGGTTGGTTGAAGGGGGTGCCCTTCTGGCGCCACTCGAACAGTTGGGCCACTTCCGCGGCGAGTTCCGCCCCGTCGCCGGGCCGCAACCGCACCGTGGTTTCGAGCACCACGTAGCCGTCGAGGCCGCTCCGCCGATACTCGAACGGGATTTCCGAGCGGGCAAAGACCCGCGACTGGCCCCGGCCGTCCACCGCCACCACCGCTTCCACCACGTCCGACCACTGGCCCCCGTGGCAGCCGGCGTTCATGTACACGCCGCCACCCACGGTGCCGGGCACCCCGACCATCAGGTGGACCCCGGCCCACCCCGCCTGGGCGGTCTTGCGGGCGGCGATCGGCGCCGGCAACCCCGCCCCGAACCGCCAGCGATCCTCGGCCTGGTCGATTCGATCGACCCCTCGACCAAGGCGCACGACCAGCGCCTCGAGCCCCTCATCCGGCAGCAGCACGTTGGAACCCAGGCCCAATACGAACCAGGGCACCCCTTGCCGATCTGCCACCCGGAGCGCCTCGCCGACGTCCTCGGGTCGAGCGGGGTGCAGCACCGTGGCCGGTCCGCCGATCCGATACGTCGAGTACCGTGCCAGGGACTCGCCCTCCCGGACTTCCCCCTGGACCGCCGCCCGGACCAGGGCGGCAAATCCGGGGTCCCGGGCCGTCGTCACGCCCTGAGCTCCGTCATGAAGGCGCGCGTCATCTCGTGCCACTCCTGCAAGGGTCGGACCTCACCGGTCCGGCTGCGGAGCGCGATGATCGCGTCGCAGGCCGCCGCGGCGGCCGTCATCGTGGTGGTGTACGGCACCCGATGCTGCAGCGCCGCCCGGCGGAGGATGTAGTCGTCCCGCTGGGTCAGCTTGCCGAGCGGCGTGTTGATCAGGAGCTGCACCTGCCCCGACACCAGCAGATCGACCGGGTTCGGGCGGCCTTCGTGGACCTTGAGGACTCGCTCCGCCGGTACCCCGCGCGACCGGAGATAGCGCGCCGTCCCCTCCGTGGCGATGACCCGGAAGCCCATTTCGTGGAACCGACGGGCGATCGGAATCACCATCGGTTTGTCGGCGTCGTTGACGGTGACGAAGATGGCCCCGCCGAGGGGCAAGCTCCCGTCGACACTGATCTGGGCCTTGGCGAACGCCATCCCGAACGAGTCGGCAATGCCCATCACTTCGCCGGTCGAGCGCATCTCCGGCCCGAGGACCAAGTCGACACCCTGGAACTTGCTGAAGGGGAAGACCGCCTCCTTCACGGCCACGTACGGGTGCACCGCGTCCTCCGCCAGCCCAAGGTCCTCGAGGCTCTTGCCGACCATCAGTTGGGCCGCGGCGCTCGCCAGCTGCACGCCGGTGGTCTTGGACACGAACGGAATGGTCCGTGACGCCCGAGGATTGACCTCGAGGACGTAGACCTGCCCGTTCTTGACCGCGTACTGGACGTTCATCAGTCCGACCACGCCGAGCTTGATCGCGAACTGCCGGGTGTACTCCCGCATTTCCGCGACCTGGGCCTCGGTGATCAGATACGGCGGCATCACGCACGCCGAGTCGCCGGAGTGGATCCCCGCGTCCTCGATGTGCTGCATCACGCCGCCGATGATACAGCGGCTGCCGTCGCAGATGGCGTCGACATCCACCTCGAAGGCGTCTTCCAGGAACTTGTCGATCAGGACCGGATGTCCGGGCGCCACCCGGATCGCCGCGGCAAAGAACTCCTCCAGCGACTCCGGGTCGTAGACGATCTGCATGGCTCGGCCACCGAGGACGTACGACGGCCGGAGCAGCACCGGATACCCGACCTCCTGCGCCACGACCAGCGCCTCGGCCAGCGACAGCGCGGTCCCGTTCTTCGGCTGCTCCACCCCGAGCGACCGGGCCAGCGCCTCGAACCGTCCTCGATCCTCGGCCGCGTCGATCGCCTCCGGCGACGTGCCCAGGATCGGCACGCCCTCGGCCTCGAGCCCGCGAGCCAGCCGGAGCGGCGTCTGCCCCCCGAACTGGACCACCACGCCGAGCGGCTTCTCGAGGTGCACGATCTCGAGCACGTCCTCGAGCGTGAGCGGCTCGAAGTAGAGCGCGTCGGACATGTCGAAGTCGGTCGACACCGTCTCCGGATTGGAGTTGACCATCACCGTCCGGTAGCCCGCCTCACGGAAAGCCATGGTGGCCCGGACGCAGCAGTAGTCGAACTCGACGCCCTGCCCGATCCGGTTCGGCCCGCTGCCAAGGATGATGATCGTCTTGTCGCCGTCGGCACGGGCCTCGTTCTCCTCGTCGTATGAGGAGTAGAGGTAGGGCGTCTTGGACGGGAACTCGCCGGCGCAGGTGTCGACGATCTTGTAGCCGGGCCGGACGCCCACCGCCCAGCGGCGATGCCGCATCTCGGTCTCGGACACGCCGACCAGATCGGCGAGCTGCCGGTCGGAGAATCCCATCCGCTTCATCCGCAGCAACAGGACCCGATCGCGCTCGTCATCCGGCTTCCCGGCCGCCCGACCCTCGTTCCACTCCCGGGCAAACGTCCGCTCGGCCTCGATCAGTTCGGCCATCTGGCCCAGGAACCACGGGTCGATCAGCGAGCGCTCGGCGATCTTCTCGACCGGCACGTCGCGGAGCAGCGCTCGCTTGACCTGGAACAGCCGCTCCGGCGTCGGCCGGCGGATGGCCGCCAGGATCGACTCGATGGCCCCGTCTTCCAGCCGATCGTCGCTCAGCGTCTCGCCGGTGGTCCACCCCGAGCGGCCGATTTCGAGCCCGCGGAAGCCCTTCTGGAACGCCTCCTTGAAGGTCCGGCCGATGGCCATGACCTCGCCCACCGATTTCATCTGGGTGGTCAGGGTCGGGTCGGCCGCCGGGAACTTCTCGAACGCGAACCGGGGAATCTTGACGACCACGTAGTCGAGTACCGGCTCGAAGCTGGCCGGCGTCGTCTTGGTGATGTCGTTCGGCAGTTCGTCGAGCCGGTACCCCACGGCCACCTTGGTCCCGATCCGGGCAATCGGAAACCCGGTGGCCTTCGAGGCCAGCGCCGACGACCGCGACACCCGCGGGTTCATCTCGATCACCAGCTGCTCGCCGGTTTCCGGACTCACCGCGAACTGGACGTTGCAGCCGCCGGCCTCGACCCCGACCTCCCGGATGATCTTGCAGGCCGCGTCGCGCATGACCTGGTATTCCCGGTCCGAGAGCGTCATGGCCGGCGCGACGGTAATCGAATCGCCGGTGTGCACCCCCATCGGATCGAGGTTCTCGATCGAGCAGACGATCACGACGTTGTCGGCGCCGTCGCGCATCACCTCGAGTTCGTATTCCTTCCACCCGATGATGCTCCGCTCGACCAGCACCGAGGTGACCGGCGAGGCCTCGAGGCCCCGGCGGAGCATCGTCTCGAACTCTTCGCGGTTGTAGGCGATCCCGCCGCCGGTGCCGCCGAGCGTGAACGAGGGTCGGAGGATGGCCGGGTAGCCGGTCTGTTCGACGGCGGCGAGGCCCTCTTCCACCGTGTGGACCGTGACGCCTTCGGGCGTGGCGAGCCCGATCCGGCGCATCGCCTTGGCGAACTCGTCCCGATCCTCGGCGATCCGGATGGCCCGCTCGTTGGCGCCGATCAGTTCGACCCCGTACTTCTCGAGGACGCCGGTCCGGTAGAGTTCCATGGCCACGTTGAGGCCGGTCTGTCCCCCCATCGTCGGCAGGAGCGCGTCGGGCCGCTCCTTGGCGATGATCTTCTCGACCCACTCGGGGGTGACCGGCTCGATGTAGGTCCGATCCGCCACTTCCGGATCGGTCATGATCGTGGCCGGATTCGAGTTCACCAGCACCACCCGGTAGCCTTCCTCGCGGAGGGCCCGGGCCGCCTGGGTTCCCGAATAGTCGAACTCCGCCCCCTGCCCGATCACGATCGGGCCGGAGCCGATGAGGAGAATCGTCTTGAGATCAGTCCGCTTGGGCATCGAGCAGATCCTCGAGGGTCTGGTCGAACGACACCGTCGGCGCCCATCCGGTGTCCCGGGCGAGTTTCGACGAGTTGCCGACGAGGAATTTGAGGTCGTTAGGCCGGGAAAGGCCCGGGTCTGGTTCCAGGATGACGCGATGGCCGATGGCCGTCACCAGCCGCTCGACCACGTCGCCGAGCGAGATCCCGACCCCGCTGGCGACGTTGTAGGTCTCGCCCGGCGTGCCGCGCTCCAGCAGGAGCCGGTACGCGGCCGCGACGTCGCGGACGTCGAGAAAATCCCGGATCGGTTCGAGGTTCCCGGTGTTGATGGCGGGAGCCCCGATCCGCTTGGCGGTGCGGAGCCGGAGCGCCAGCGCGGGCACCACGTACTTGTCGCTCTGGCCGGGTCCGGTATGCGGGAAGGCCCGGGCCACGATGACCGGCAACCCGGTTCGGCGGGACACTTCCCACGCGGCGATTTCCGCGCCCACCTTGCTGGCGGCGTACGGCGAGCAGGGCATCACGGGATCGGTCTCGAGCAGCGGCCGGTCGGCCTGGCCGTAGACCTCGCCGGTCGACACCACCAGCAGCCGGGGCGCCGACCGTCCCTCGGCGCCAAGCGCACCGAACGCCTCGGCCAGGCGGGCGGTGCCGGCGGCGTTGACGGTCCAGGCGTACCCGGGATCGCGGCGCGCGTCGGCGCCGGACGCCACCGCGGCCAGGTGGATGATCCCGTCAGGCCCCAGTTTGGCCAGGGCGTTGACGGAGTCGGCCGACAGGAGGTCGAAGTCGACCCACTGCACCCGGAGGCGCTCCCCCTCCGCCAGTTCCCGCGGGGGCGTCCCGCCGATCCGAATCCCGCCCACCACGTGGTGTCCGTGGCGAAGCAGCTCTCGAACCACCCAGGCGCCCACGAACCCGTCGGCGCCGGTGACCAGCACTTTCATTTCCGTCCCGCCAATCGCTCCAGGTCCGCGTCGACCATCATCCGCACCAGTTCCGCAAACGACACCGTGGGCGACCATCCCAGCTCGGTCCGGGCCTTGCCCGGATCGGCGATGAGCAGATCCACCTCCGCCGGTCGGAGGTGAGCCGGATCCGTGACCACGTGGTCGCGGTAGTCGAGGCCCACGTGCCGGAAGGCGAGATCGACCAAGTCCCGAACGCTGTGGGTCACCCCGGTGCCGATCACGTAGTCAGCCGGGTTGGGCTGCTGGAGCATTCGCCACATGGCGTCCACGTAGTCGCCGGCAAAGCCCCAGTCTCGCTTGGCGTCGAGGTTACCCAGCTTGAGCGTCCGCGCCAAGCCCAGTTTGATCCGGGCGACGCCGTCGGACACCTTGCGGGTGACGAACTCGACCCCCCGCCGGGGCGACTCGTGGTTGAAGAGGATCCCGCTCACCGCGTAGAGGCCGTACGACTCCCGGTAGTTCACCGTGATCCAGTGCCCGTACACCTTGGCGACACCGTACGGTGACCGGGGATAGAACGGGGTCCGCTCGTGCTGGGGCGTCTCCTGGACCTTCCCGAACATCTCCGACGAGCTGGCCTGGTAGAACCGGGCCTTCGGGTAGCCGAGTCGCACCGCCTCGAGGATCCGGGTGACGCCGAGGGCGGTGAACTCGCCCGTGAGCACCGGCTGGGTAAACGAGGTCGGGACGTACGACTGGGCCGCGAGGTTGTAGACCTCGTCGGGCTGGACGTCGCGGACCACCTCGGTCAGCGAGTGCTGATCCAGCAGGTCGGCGGTGACGATCCGGAGCCGGTCGAGGAAGGGCTCGATCCGCTCGTAGCTGTGATGGCTGGTCCGGCGGACCACCCCGACCACCTCGTACCCCTTGGCGAGGAGGAATTCCGCCAGGTAGGAGCCGTCCTGGCCGGTAACGCCGGTAATCAATGCCCGGGGCATGGGGTCCTCCCGCTCGGCCGGGTAAGAGGGGCCCTGACTTGCCCCAGAGTCATGTCGCGCATAAATTTAGGGGCTTGGTCAACTAGCACCACGAGTGGAGATTCGTACTTATGGCTCGCGTTTGCACCGTTTGCGGCAAGGGACCGGCGACCGGCAACCACGTCAGTCACGCCAACAACCGCCGGAAGCGCCGCTGGTTCCCGAACCTCCAGACCGTCCGGGTCATGGTGGATGGCGCCCCGAAGCGGACTCGGGTGTGCACCCGCTGCATCCGCAGCAACAAGGTGGTCAAGGCGGCCTGACCGCCGACCCGCCTCCCGGGTGGCGTCAGCCGCCACGGGGCGTCTGGGTAGAAAAAAAGGGGACCCGAAGGTCCCCTTCTTCATTTGCTGCCGGGGCGACACCGCCCTCACTCCGAAACCAGCTCGATCCGCGCCGTCTCGGCGCCATCTCCGACCCGGTGGCCGATCTTGAGGATCCGGGTGTAGCCGCCGGGCCGGGCCGCGAACCGCGGGCCGATCTCCGAGAAGAGGCGCTTCAGCACCTCGCGGTCCTGGATCTTCCGCTCGGCCAGCCGGCGGGCGTGGAGATCGCCCCGGCGGGCCAGGGTGATCAGACGCTCCGCGAACGGCCGGAGTTCCTTGGCCTTGGCGGTGGTGGTGGTGATCCGCTCGTGCTTGAACAAGCTGGTCGCCATGTTCCGGAGGAGCGCCTTTTTGTGCTCCGCGGTACGGGACAGCTGCCGTCCCTTGGCCTGGTGCCGCATGACTCTAGTTCCCTTCCGGGGCGCCCATGGTGGGCACGGCCCCGCTCTTGACGATCTTCAGGTCGCCGTCGGACTCCTCGAAGCCCATCCCGAACCGGAGTCCTTCGCGCTGCAACAGGTCGCCGATTTCCGCGACCGCTTTCTCGCCGACGTTCTTGACGTCGAGCAGTTCCTTCTCGCTGTACTCGACCAGATCCTTGAGGGTCCGGATGTTCGAGTTCTTGAGCGAGTTCAAGGTCCGCACGGTCAGGCCGAGGTCATCGATCAGCCGACCCAGCTTGGCCTTGAGCCCGCCGACGACGGAGACCGCCTCGGTGGACTGAGCCCGGGCCGTCGGCACCTTGCCGAACTCGACGAAGTACCGGAAGTGCTCCTGAGCCAGGGCCGCCGCGTACGCGATGGCGTCTTCCGGGGTGATCGTGCCGTTGGTTTCCACCATGACCGCCAGCCGATCGTAGTCGGTCCGCTGACCGACTCGGGTTTCGCTGACGGTGAAGTTGGCCCGGCGGACCGGGTTGTAGATGGCGTCGATCCGGACCAGGTCGACCGGGAGGGAACGGTCGGCCGGGTGCATTTCCGACTCGACGTACCCGCGGCCCTTGTTGACGTACAGGTCGCAGCTGATTTCGCGGTCGTCCTGCACCGTGAAGAGCAGGTGGTCGGGGTTGAGGACCCGGACGCTGGCGCTGCCCTGAATGTCGCGCGCGAAGACCGGACCCTTCCCTTCCCGCCGGATCCGGAGGATGGTCTCGTCGGTGCTCTCGTCCATGACCAGGGTCAGGGCCTTGAGCCGCTGAATGATCTGGTGTACGTCCTCGAGGACGCCCTGGACCGTCTGGTGCTCGTGGACGACCCCGTCGAGCCGGAACGCCCACACGGCCGAGCCGCGGAGGGACGACAGCAGCATCCGGCGAAGGGCGTTCCCGAGGGTGTGGCCGAAGCCCCGCTCCAGCGGCTGGAGGCGGAACTCCGCGACGTTCGGGTTGTCCTCCCGCTTGGTCATTTCGACCACATGCGGGCGAACGAGACCGGTCAGATCGATCGACATGTATCCTACCCCTTACTTCGAGTAGAGCTCGACGATGAGCTGTTCCTGAGCGTTGGTCGGGATCGCGTCGCGAGTCGGCTGCATCGTCATCCGACCGGCGAACTTCTGGTGATCGACCGACAGCCACGTGAGCGAGGCGCCCCGGGTCGCCATTTCCTGGGCGACCTTGACCGGCACCATTTCCCGCGCCGACGCCGCGACGCGGACTTCCTGCCCGGGCTGAACCCGGTACGACGGGATATCGACCCGGGCACCGTCGACTTCGAGGTGGCCGTGGCGGACCAGCTGACGGGCGCCCCGCCGGCTGGTGGCAAAGCCCATCCGATAGGCGAGGTTGTCGAGCCGCGACTCGAGCGCGACGAGCAGGTTGGTGCCCGTGACGCCGGGGACCTTGGCCGCCGCCTCGAAGGTGTTGCGGAACTGGCGCTCCGAGAGCCCGTAGATCCGCTTGACCTTCTGCTTTTCCCGGAGCTGGCGCGCGTACTCGGACATCTTCCGCCCACCGCCCTTGCCCGCCGCCGCCGCGCCGTGCTGACCGGGAGCATAGCTCCGGCGGTCGACCGCGCACTTCTCGGTGAAGCAGCGAGTGCCCTTCAGGAACAGCTTGGTACCCTCACGCCGGCACAGTCGGCAGGCCGGCCCAGCATAACGTGACATGACTCAGACCCTGCGCTTCTTCGGAGGACGGCAACCGTTGTGGGGAATCGGGGTGACGTCTTTGATCGAGACGACCCGCAAACCGGCGGAGGCGAGCGCCTGCACGGCCGACTCGCGGCCGCTGCCCGGACCCTGCACCAGCACGTGCACCCGGCGAACGCCGAGGTTCATCGCTTCGCGCCCCACGGCCTCGGCCGCGACCGTGGCCGCGAACGGGGTCGACTTCTTGGAGCCCTTGAAGCCGGCCTTGCCCGAGGTACCCCAGGCCACCGTGTTGCCGCGGGAATCGGTGATGGTGATGATGGTGTTGTTGAACGTCGCCGAGATGTGGGCGACGCCCTCCGACTCCACCACCTTCTTGCCCCGCTTGGCCTTGGCCGCCTTTTCGGGGGCCGCCGTGGGCGCGGCCGGAGCCGCCGCCGTCGTAGGAGTTTCCGGTGCCGTCATAGTTTACTTCTTCGTCGCCTTCTTCTTGCCTGCGATTGCCCGGCGCGGGCCCTTCTTGGTCCGCGCGTTGGTATGCGTCCGCTGGCCCCGAACCGGGAGGCCCTTGCGGTGGCGCGAGCCGCGGTAGCTGCCGATGTCCATCAATCGCTTGATGTTCATGGCCACCTCGGTCCGGAGCGCACCTTCCACCCGAACGCTCCGCTCGATCATCTGGCGGAGCCGAGCGACCTCGGCATCCGTCAGGTCGCGAACCCGGGTGTCGCCGCTGATACCGGTCTCGGTGAGGAGCCGCTGGCTCGTGGCGAGCCCGATCCCGAAGATGTAAGTGAGGGCGATCTCGACCCGCTTGTCACGCGGCAAATCGACGCCAGCAATACGAGCCATGACTTAACCCTGCCGCTGCTTGTGCTTGGGGTTGCGTTTGCAAATGATCCGGATCACGCCGCGACGCCGGGTCACTTTGCAGTGTTCGCAGATCGGCTTGACGCTCGAACGTACCTTCATTGACTCTCTCTCAAACGCCAGGTTTCTGGGGAGCTTGTAAAGCTAGCCCTGGATTGGGGTTAATGCAAGTGTGGACAAAACCTCGCCCGACCCACCGACCCGAGGCTATCATCCCGGCCTCCCCGACCCGGCGCCCAGCCCCCTGAA
>JAEUJH010000913.1 GCA_016794825.1 Gemmatimonadota bacterium | reverse complement strand
TGATTGATGGCGCGGTAGGTCTCCCAGTCGTCGGTGTCGGCCGGCTGGCGACCGGTGAAGCTGTGGAGGATCGGCCAGATGAAGCTGTTGGAGAAGCCGTCGTAGAACCGTTGCGACTCCTCCCCGGAAATCGCGATCGGGATCAAGCGATCGCGCCCCAGAGTCTCGACCAGGTCGTCCCACCCCGCGCCGTCCAGTTGATCCGAGGCGATGCCCGGGGATCCGATCCAGAGGCCGCCCCGAGACTGGTGGATCCGACCGAGCGCCGTGGCCAATCCACCACTGCTCGGTGCGAAGGCGATTCCATCCGGGCCGAGGGTCGCCGTCACCGGCAGCCGGTTGGCCGCAATCAGAACTCGACTCATGTCAGCACCATGCTCGAACCCGTCCATCCCGCGCCTCGATCAACTCGCCGATCGTCATCGCGGCATGGATCAGGCCCACGTGGGTGTATGCCTGAGGGAAATTGCCAAGCAGCTCGCCGGTATCGGGGTCGATGTCCTCGGAAAAGAGCCCGACCTGGTTGGCAAACGACAGCACGTACTCGAAGACCTCGACCGCCTCCTCGAGTCGGCCGATCAGGGCCAGCGCCTCGGCGTACCAGAACGAACAGATCGTGAACGTGCTCGTGACCTCGCCGAAGTCGTCGGGGTTCCGGTAGCGGAAGACGAGGCCCTTCCTGGTCAACAGGCGGCCGGTCGCCTCGACGGTGGACACGAACCGGGGATCGCGGGCATCGATGATGCCGATGGCGGGGAGCAGCAGGTTCGCGGCGTCCGGGAACTGCCCATCGAGGGCCTGCGTGAAGAACCCGAGGTCGGGGTTGAACGCCCGGCTCAACACCGTGGCCCGCTCCCGCTCGGCCACGCCCTCCCACTCCCGCGCCTCGGCCTCGAACCCGAGTTGGCGGGCGAGGAGCGCGCCGCGGTGGATGGCCACCCAGCACATGGCGCGAGAGAAGGTGTGGTTCTTGAGCGAGGTCCGAAATTCCCAGATTCCCGTATCCGGGACCGGTGCGAGGCGAATGGCGTCCTGAACGAGCCGCTTGATGAGGGGGAAGAAAGGTCGGGGGTCCTGATAGGAGATCCGCGGATCGGTCAGCAGCGTCTCGATGCAGAGGACGACCTCGCCCATGAGGTCGTGCTGAGCCTGGAGGGAGGCCGCATTGCCGACCCGGACATGCCCGTTGGCGCGGTATCCTGCCAGGTGATGAAGGTGTTCTTCCGGAAGCTGCCGCTCCCCACCGATCCCGTACAGAGGCTGGAGGGGCCCGCTTTCGACCACGTCTCGGAGAAACGTCAGCAACTGCTCTCCTTCGCCGAGATAGGAAAGCCGCCGCAAGGCTTCGACGACGAACGCGGCGTCGCGGACCCAGCAGAACCGGTAGTCCCAGGTCCGCTCGGTGCCGAGGGCCTCAGGGATACTGGTCGTGGCGGCGGCAATGATGGCGCCGGTATCGTGGAAGGCGTGGAGCTTCAGGCACAGCGCGGAACGGAGGACCGCTTCAGCGGCGAAGGTGGGCAATCCGCACGTCTTCGCCCAGCGACGCCAGCCCTCGACGGTGACCTCCAGGCGGTACTGGGCCTCGGCCACCGTCGGCCGGACGGCGCGGCGACCATAGTGGATCGAGACGAAGATCGGATCGGTGAGGAGGAACTCCTGACCGTTGCGGAGATACGGAGTGGGAAGGTTGGTCGCGATGTCGAGCGTGCCTTGGTCCCATTCGACCAGCAGGCCACGATCGACGGGAACCCAGGATATTCGGGCCCGCCCGTAATCAGGGCGCGGGTCGAGGTCGATCGAAAGCCGCGGATGACCGGTTACCGGTCGGATCAAGCGGACGACTTCGATTGGGCATTCAAGGTCGAGCCCGCCCGGGAGCCGCGGCGCGAAGTCGATCACTTCCCACGCGTCCTCGCCTCTGGCGAACTCCGTCCGAACCACGTTGGTGTTTCGGAGATAGCCGATTCGTCCGGCGATTTCCTCGCCCCGGTGGAGGACCCGGAAGCGACCGGCGGCGGTCGGATCGAGCAGGGCGCCGAAAACGGATGGGGAATCGAACCGAGGGAGACAGAGCCAGTCGATGGCACTGGTCGGGCTGACGAGGCCCAAGACGCGCCCGTTCCCAAAGGCTGCATAGTCGAGCGCCGGGCGCACTCGGGTCACGCCTTCGAGCCCCGGCGTCGGACGACGGCGTTCCCCGAGCGACTGACCGCCGGAAGTCGAACGATCAGGTTGTCGGACATGAACACCTCCTGAGTAACGATCGATCGCCGGGAGCTGACGGACCTCCCGCCCAAGAGTCATCCGTGCCAATGTATTCGGCGCCGCAACGCGAGGGCAACGTGGGGACTGGAAATCAGACAGCGAGCGCATCGCGCCTGGCGGGACGGGACTCGGTGATCGGAAAAGCGACGGCCCGGACCGAAGGGGCCGGGCCGTCTGTGGCCGGTCGAATAGGCGGTCAGCAGGTCATCGTCCGCGCGCTTTGGCGACCGCCTCGCCGAGCTCCGTGTAGGCCGTGGGATCGGTTTCCCGGAACGGCGACTGCACGTGGGCGACCTTGCCGCTCGGATCGATGACGTAGACGACCCGGGCGTCGAGGAGCCCGATCCGGGTCTGAATGGCGACGCCGTACTTCTTGCCGACTTCGGCGCCGACGTCGCTCAGGAACGTGACCGGGTACCCCTTGTCCTTGGCCCAACTGGCCAAGGCGGTATCGGGATCGACACTGATCCCGAAGACTTTGACGCCATCGCCACCATTGAAGAGCTTCGCGTACTGATCACGGTACGCGTCCATTTGGGCCGTTCAGCCACCGGTCCGGGCCTTGTAGAAGAACGCCAGCACGACGGTCTGCCCGCGGAAATCGAGCAGACTGGCGGCCTTGGGGGCCACCCCGTCCTTGGTGGCCGCGGGGAGCGAAAACGCGGGCGCTTCCGTTCCGACGGCCAGGGGGGTCGGCTTTTCCTGGGCGGTGGCGACCGACGCCAGCGCGACCAGAGCCGAGGAGACAAGGAAACCACTGCGCAACAAGCCGGCCTCCGGGGTGAGGGGACGTGAAACCCGAATATCCTGCCAAAGGCGATCCGGGCCAAGCCCGGACCCCGGTCCAAGTCAAGATAAGCCCAAGCCGGGAAAAGCGATGGGCGGCCTACCAGCGGCCCCACCGGACCCCTAACTTCCCCTGCTTATGGCTAACTACCAATACATCTTCACGATGCGGGACCTCCGCAAGGTCGTTCCGCCGAGTCGGGAGATCCTGAAGGGGATCTACCTGTCCTTCCTGCCCGGCGCCAAGATCGGCGTCCTGGGCTCCAACGGCGCCGGCAAGTCCTCGTTGCTTCGGATCATGGCCGGGGTCGATCACGATTTTCTGGGCGATGCCCGACCGGCCGACGGGATCCGGATCGGGTTCCTTCCCCAGGAGCCGGTCCTCGATCCGACCAAGGACGTCCGCGGCAACGTCGAGGGCGCGGTGGCGCCGATCCGGGATCTGCTGACCCAGTTCGAAACGATCAGCATGAAGTTCGCCGAGCCGATGAGCGACGACGAGATGAACGCGCTCCTCGAAAAGCAGGGCGATCTCCAGACCAAGATCGACGCCATGGGGGCGTGGGAACTCGACCGGAAGCTCGACATCGCGATGGACGCCCTCCGGTTGCCTCCGGGCGACGCCGACGTCTCGAAGCTGTCGGGCGGCGAGCGCCGCCGGGTGGCGCTGTGCCGGGTGCTCCTGGAGCAGCCGGACCTGCTGCTGCTCGACGAACCGACCAACCACCTGGACGCCGAGTCGGTGGCGTGGCTGGAGCGGTACCTGGCGGAATTCGCGGGCACCGTGGTGGCCATTACCCACGATCGGTACTTCCTCGACAACGTGGCGGGCTGGATCCTGGAACTCGACCGGGGCGCCGGGATTCCGTGGGAGGGCAACTACTCCAGCTGGCTCGACCAGAAGAAGAAGCGGCTCCAAGTGGAGGAGAAGGCCGCCTCGGCCCGGCAGCGGACCCTGGAGCGGGAACTCGAGTGGATCAGCCAGTCGCCCCGAGCCCGTCAGGCCAAGGCCAAGGCCCGAATCAACGCTTACGAGAACCTCCTGGCCGAGGGGCAGAAGGAACAGGAAGGCACGGCGGAAATCCTGATCCCGGTTCCGCCCCGGCTCGGCGACGAGGTGGTGATCGCCAAGGACCTCCGCAAGGGGTTCGGCGACCGGCTGCTGTTCGAGAATCTCAACTTCTCGCTCCCGCGCGGCGGCATCGTCGGCGTCATCGGGCCGAACGGCGCGGGCAAGACCACCCTGTTCCGGATGATCACGGGCCAGGAGCAGCCGGACGGCGGTGAGCTGGTGGTGGGGGCGACGGTCCAGACGGCGTACGTCGACCAGTCGCGCGACGCGCTCGACCCCGAGAAGACGGTGTATCAGGAAATTTCCGGCGGCGCCGATACCCTGGACTTCGGGAAGCGCCAGATCAACGCCCGGGCCTATTGCGCCGGTTTCAACTTCAAGGGTGCGGACCAGCAGAAGAAGGTGGCGGTGCTGTCCGGGGGCGAGCGCAACCGGGTCCACCTGGCCAAGCTGCTGAAGAGCGGCGGGAACCTGCTGCTGCTCGACGAGCCGACCAACGATCTCGACGTCGACACGCTGCGGGCCCTGGAGGACGCGCTGCTCCGTTTTGCGGGCTGCGCGGTCGTCATCAGCCACGATCGGTGGTTCCTCGACCGGATCGCGACCCACATCCTCGCCTTCGAGGGCGAGAGCGAGGTCTTCTGGTTCGAGGGGAACTACCAGGACTACGCGGCGGACTACAAGCGCCGGAAGGGCGTCGCCGTGGACCAGCCGCATCGGATCCGTTACAAGAAGCTGGTTCATTGAGGGGCGACCAGGCCGCGACCCCCCGGACGATTCGGGAGCCGGAATGCCATTGTTGAGACAGAAGATCACGGTGCTTCCGCCGCGGCTCGAGGGCCTCGCGGCGTTGGCGACCAATCTTTCCTGGAGCTGGAACCGGGAGGCGCGGGAGCTGCTTCGGGCCATCGACCCGCCGCTCTGGCGGGAGACCCGGAACAACCCGATCGCCATGCTGCGGGAGGTGTCGCCGTCGCGGCTCGAGCGGCTGGCCAAGGATCCCGAGTTCCTGGCCAAGTACGACCGGGTGATGGGGTGGCTCGCCAACGATCAACACCACGAACGAACCTGGTTCGGACGCCGACACCCCGAACTGCTCGACCGACCGGTGGCCTACTTCTGCGCCGAGTTCGGCCTCCACAACTCGGTCCCGATCTACAGTGGCGGGCTCGGCATCCTGGCCGGCGACCACTGCAAGACCGCCAGCGACCTCGGGGTGCCGCTGGTCGGTGTCGGGCTCTCGTACATGAAGGGCTACTTCGACCAGCGGCTCCGGGCCGACGGGTGGCAGGAAGACAGCGACGACCACGTCGACCCGGGCCTGACGCCACTGGTCCCGGTGCGGGGCCGCCATGGCGAGCCCTACCTGGCAGTGGTAAGCACCTTCGGCCGAGCGGTGCACGTCCAGGTCTGGACGATGAAGGTGGGTCGGGTGCCGATCTACCTGCTCGACACCAATCTCGAGGAGAATCACCCGGAGGACCGCACCCTGCTGAGCAAGCTGTACGCCGGTGGCCCCGATCTGCGGTTGCGGCAGGAGTGGCTGCTCGGGGTCGGTGGCGTTCGGGTCCTTCGAGCGGTGGGGATCGACCCGGGCGTCTGGCACGCGAACGAGGGCCACGCCGCGTTCATGATGCTGGAGCGGATCCGGGAGTTGGTGCTGGCCGGGTCGAGCTTTGAGGACGCGGTGAGCCAGGTCCGGGCCACCACGGTCTTCACGACCCACACGCCGGTGCCGGCCGGTCACGACGCCTTCGACATCGAGCACCTGGCGGCGTGCACCGGACCGATCTGGGACGAAATGGGAGTCAGCCGGGAGACGCTGTTCGACCTGGGCCTCCATGCCGGGGGCACCGACACCCGGTTCCAGATGACGGTGCTGGCGCTGCGAACGGCGGGGCGGGTCAACGGCGTATCGGAGCGCCATGGTCAGGTGTCGCGGGAGATCTGGCAGCCGCTCTGGCCCGATCGGCCCCAGGACGACGTACCGATCGGGGCCATCACCAACGGGGTGCATCTGGCCACCTGGATGGCCAACCCGATGATGGCATTCCTCGACCGGGAACTCGGCACCGACTGGGGACTCCGGCTCGACGACCCGGCGCTGTGGGAACAGATGCGCCGGCTCGATCCGGGCGGCCTCTGGGCGACCCACCAGGAGCTCAAGGGCACCCTGATGGGGTTCATCCGGGAGGACGCGCGGAAGCGGTTTGCCACCCATTGGGAAGCCGCCAATCAGGTCGTGGCGGCCGGCACGCTGCTCCATCCGTTTGCGCTGACGATCGGCTTTGCCCGCCGGTTCGCCACCTACAAGCGGGCTTCGCTGATCTTCAAGGACGTCGACCGGCTCCATCGGCTCCTCTGCGACAAACGGCGGCCGGTGCAGATCATCTTTGCGGGCAAGGCCCATCCGGCCGACAACCCGGGCAAGAAGGTCCTCCAGGATGTCTACCAGTACACCCACGACAAGTTCTTCGAGGGTCGAGTGGCGTTCCTCGAGGACTACGACATGCTCCTGGCCAGCGGACTGGTCCAGGGGGTCGACGTCTGGCTCAACCTGCCGCGGGTTCCACTCGAGGCCTGCGGCACCAGCGGGATGAAGGCGGCGCTCAACGCGGTGCCGCAGCTCGCGACGATCGACGGCTGGTGGGAAGAGGGGTATGACGGGACCAACGGGTGGGCCATTCCCTACCCTCACGACCTCGACGACGCGGACGGGGCCGACGCCTCGGACGCGGAGCACTTCTACCGGCTCCTCGAAGAGGAACTGATCCCGCTCTACTACGACCGGGATCGCCACGGCGTACCGCACGGGTGGGTGGACCGGATGCGGAACGCGCTCCGGGTCGGCTTCCAGCAGTTCACGGGCCGACGGATGGTGCAGCAGTACGCCGATCGGTACTACCTCCCGGCCATGCGGCGGGATCCCTTCGCGGACGATCCGCCGACCGGATGATCGAACGCCGGTCGACCGAGCGGGCGCGGTTTCCACTCTCCGCGTTGACCTCGCCCAGCGGCGAGCCGGTGACGGTCGTCCACGTGGCCGCCGAGTACTATCCGTACGCCCGTTCCGGCGGGCTGGCGGAGGCGGCCGCCAACCTGGCCCGGTTCCAATCCCGGAACGGGATCCGGAGCCTGGCCTTCCTCCCGCTCTACCGGAGCGCGCGCGACAAGGCGGGCGACCT
>JAEUJH010000911.1 GCA_016794825.1 Gemmatimonadota bacterium | reverse complement strand
ACCCCCGGAGTCGTGACCGTGGCCGACGAGCGCGGAAAGGCGCTCGGTCGCGCCCTGTACTCGCCCCAGTCCGAAATCCGGCTTCGGCTCCTCGAGTCCGCCCCCAACCGCGTGGTGGATCGGGCCTGGTGGCGCGACCGCCTCGCGGCCTGCCTGGCCCGCAGAGCGGGAATCGACGCCACGGCATACCGGGTGGTCCACGGCGAGGGCGACGGTCTCCCGTCGCTGGTGGTCGATCGCTACGATCGCTGGGTGGTGGCCCAGCTGCTCAGCGCCGGACTCGAGGCGGTTCGGGACGACGTCCTGGGCGCCATCGCGGATGTCCTCGAGCCCGCCGGGATCCTCCTCCGTCATGATGTCGGAGTTCGGCGCCGCGAAGGCCTGCCGGCCGACGTCACCCTCGCGGTCGGGACCGTCCCGGAAGAAATCGAGGTCCGCGAGGGACCGATCCGGTTCCTCGTGGAGCCGTGGACCGGTCAGAAGACCGGCGCCTTCCTCGACCAGCGCGACAACCGCCGCCGGGCCGCCGCCCATCTTCCCGCCGGCGGCACCGCCCTCGACTGCTTCAGCTACCACGGGTCCTTCGCCCTCCACCTGGCGGCCGGGGCGGCCGAAGTCGTGGCGCTCGACGTCAGCGCCGAGGCATTGGCCCGGGGGGCTCGCAACGCGGCGCTCAACGGCTTCACCAATCTGACCTGGACCGAGGCCGACGCCTTCGACGCCCTCCGGGAGTTCGGCCGCAGTCGACGGCGGTTCGACCTCGTGGTGGTGGATCCCCCGGCCTTCGCCAAGAACAAGGCGTCCCTGCCCCGGGCCATCAAGGGCTACAAGGACATCAACCTCCACGCGATGCGGCTGGTCCAGGCCGGCGGCCACCTGGTGACCGCGTCCTGCTCCTATCATCTCCGCTGGCCCGACTTCCTCGCCATGCTGGCCGACGCGGCGCAGGACAGCGGTCGACGGGTCACCATGGTCGAGCACCTGGCGCAGCCCATCGACCACCCCGAGATCCTGACGATTCCGGAAACCGGGTACCTCAAGGCCGCGGTCCTTCGGATCGACTGAGGCCCCCCCGGGGCGCCGCGGCCCGCGCCGCGGGGACCTCGCTTCCGGCCGGTTAGGCACCCGCTGTATTATTGTGGCTGGAGACCCCGACACCACTCGTGCTGACCGCCACCCGCCTCGACGCCACGCCGGCCGCGGCCCCGCCGCGACGGGTTCGCTCGTTGCCGTCGCTCCAGCAGCAGTATCAGGCCTACCTGATGCAGCGGATCGAGGACTACAAGGACTCCCTGACCCGGGGCGAACTCATGCGCCTCGGCGACGAGGCGGCCCGGGATCTCCAGGGCGGCACCAGCGGACAGCTCGTCCTGACCGAAATCCTCATGCAGGAGACGGTCGACCAGCAGATCATCAGCCGACTCAAGTTGCCGTCGTTCCGGAAGTGGCGGGCCAAGATCCTGCCGCTCCGCGAAGCCCAGCGTCTCCCCAGCCATTGGGGGGTGCTGCCGACGGATCCGGTGGCAATGGTCCTCCAACTGATCGAACCCGGCGACCGGGCCCTGATCATCGGGGCCGGGGCCGACCGGGCCGCGTACCTGCTCGCCGCCCACGACCTCGATATTCAGTGTTTGTTCGGGGATACCTCGTCGGCCACCCGGGTCGAAGGCATCATGGCATCAGAATCGCTGACCGGGAAGTTCGAGGCCTTCGTCGTGGCGCTCGGCGGTCAGTGGCTACCCCCGGCTGTTTCCGGGCCGTACCAGTTGGTGGTGGTCGATGCCGCCACGCTGCAGAACCTGCCGCCGGAGCGGCAGCGCGCCATCGCGCTCCAGGCGCAGCAGCGCACCGCCCCCGAAGGCCTCCACGCGGTCGTGTCGTCCGATGAGGTTTCCGCCCCGGAGGGATGCCTGCACCACTATCAAGATTGGCAGCGCATTCCGACGCCGCCTCCCCCGCCCGGAGGCCGGACCAGCGGGCCGGGCCTGCGCGGTGTCCTGCTGTCCGGTCCACCGATCCGCTCGACCGGACTCGTGCAATTGCCGCCGGGCCAGGCATGAGCGAACGCCTGCTCGTCGACCACGGCATCGGACCGTGGATCGACGGAATCACCACCCGTCAGCCCGACAATCCCTTCGTCACCCAAGCCTACTGCCAGGCTCGGGAGCGTGACGGCGACCGCGTCGTCGGCTTCCGCCTCGGGGCTCCGGGGAGTGAGGTCATCGCAGTCGGATTCGTCCGGTCCGGACGGGCGAGCAAGACCTGCCAGATCCCGACCGTTCCTGACGTCGACGCGACGTCACCGTTCTGGCCGGCCCTCCGCCGGTGGTGCCAGTCCACGGGGGTCACCAAGCTGGTGCTCGACTCCTTCGCGTCGCGCCGCGCCGAGATCCCCCCTCTGGGCCAGGAGCTGTTCCGCCATCCGCGGTGGGAGTTCCATCTCGACCTCGCGGCGGAGGACTTCGGCGGCGGGATCTCCAGCAGCCACCGCCGTCAGGTCAAACAGGCCACCAAGGTGGGCATGAGCCTCCGGGTCCTCTGGACGGCGCAGGGCGTGGCCAAGCACGTCGAACTGATGCAGGCGGCCCAGGCCCGCCGAAGCGGCGGCACCCTCAATGGCCCGGCGCCGGATCAGGCCCCGTTCCGCAATCTGGTCGAAGCCGGCGCCGGACAGTTCTTCCAGGCGGTTCGATCGGCTGACAACGAGGTCCTCGCCTCGGTCCTCGTGCTCCGCAGCGAGCGGAGCGGGTATCACCACTCGTCGGGCACCCACGCCGACGGGGCGGCCTGCGGCGCGTCCCACTTCGTGTTCTTCGAAACGGCCCGGCACCTCCGGGAACAGGGCGCCACCACCTTCAACTTCGGTGGCGTCCGCGAGGACGAAGAAGGCCTCCGGACCTTCAAGGAACGGTTCGGGCCGACGACCATTCCGTTGGTCAAGGTGGGCTTCGATTTCACCCCCCCGTGGAAGCGGGCCCTCCGTCGCGCCGCCAGCTTGGTCGCGCGCCGTTCCGGGCCGGGTGTGAAATAGTCGACCGGGCAGGGCGTCTCTAGAGGGTCGGTCACGCGGATCGACCCTCGCAAGGAGGCGCCATGCCGGACTCGATCACCTCGGCCACTCATCCCGTCGGGATCGTCATTTCTCCTGGCAGCACCCGCACCACGGCGACTCGCTTCTGGGCCTTCCTCTGGAGCGTCGAGCGGGAGCCCGACCAGCAGCCCTGGCACCGCCGGGTAACCGGGGAACGGGGCCCGGGATGGCAGCCCGAGCCGTAGCCAGCCCCGGCCCGGCCCGGGCCTCCTTGCGAAAGAACTCCCGCCCGGCCTAGACTCGACGGTATCCCGCCCGCCGGAACCGGTCATGCCGCAGTTCACAGTCAACGGCACCTCAGTCGATTTCGCGCCCGGCGAGACCATCCTTCAGGCCGCCCGTCGGCACGGGGTCGAGATTCCGACCCTGTGCTGGTACCCCCGGTTGCCGGTCGTCGGCAACTGCCGGATCTGCCTGGTCGAGGTCGCGGGCCAGAACAAGCTGGTGCCCGCCTGTCACACCCCCGCCGCGCCCGGGATGACGGTGGCCACCGAAACCCCGAGCTGCGCCGCCAACCGGCGCAGCGTTCTCGAACTCCTCCTCGAGCGATACCCGGGCGACCATCTCGCCAACGGCGGGCGGGAACACCCCCGAAACGAGTTCGAACGTCTGGTCGTCCAGTACGGCGCCCGGCCGCCCCGCGCCGGCGACCTCGGCCTCCGTCACGGCGACGAACGGCCGGGCGACGTGATGATCCAGCACGACATGAGCCTCTGCATCCTCTGCACTCGGTGCGTCCGGGCCTGCGAGGACATTCAGGAGGTCGGCGTCCTCGACGTTGCCGAGCGGGGCCACCAAACCCAGATCATCGTCGGCGGCGACGGCAATCCGGATCACGCCGGATGCACCTGGTGCGGCGAGTGCGTCCGGGTCTGTCCGACGGGAGCCATCTTCGAGGTCATCCCGCGCCGGTCGTTCCCGGCCGAGGCGCTGGCCAGCCCCGACCGGGTCGCCCGATCGGTGTGCCCCTACTGCGGGGTCGGCTGCCAGATCAACATCCACGTCCGCGACGACCGGATCATGCGGGTCACGTCGCCCTGGATCGAGGAGCGGACGCCGAACCAGGGCTCGACCTGCATCAAGGGACGGTTCGGCTACGACTTCCCGCAGCACCGGGATCGACTGACGACGCCCCTGATCCGGAAGGGGTGGATCCACGACGGCAAGCGCTGGCAATGGACCGGGGAAACGCCTCGCTACCGCGACGGCACCTGGGACACGGTGGCGGAAGGCGCCCAGGGTTCCAAGCCCCGGGCACCGCGGCGCCAACTCGGCAAGCCACCCCTGACCGGCCTGCCCGTGCTGGACGAATCGGACGTCCGCGACCGGGTCGCCACGCCGGCCGAATGGTACGACGTCTTCCGCGAAGCGACCTGGGAGGAGGCGATGAGCCTGACCGCCCAGGAAATCCGGCGCCTCCGCGACACGGCGGGCCCCGGGTCGTTGGCTGCCTTCTCCTCGGCCAAGTGCAGCAACGAGGAGAACTACACCCTGATGCGGATGGTCCGGGCTGGCTTCGGCACCAACAACGTCGACCATTGCACCCGGCTCTGCCACTCGACCTCGGTCGCGGCCATGAATCGGGCGCTGAGCACGGCCGCCGCCTCCGGCTCGATGCGGGAGATCGAGGAGGCGTGCGACGTCATCTTCATCGCGGGCGCCAACACCACGGAATCCCACCCGGTGTTCGGCGCCCTGATCAAGCGCGCGGTCAAACGGGGCGCCAAGTTGATCGTGGCGGACGTCCGCCGAACCGAGCTCGCCGACCTGGCCGACATCCACCTCCAGATGCTGCCTGGCACCGATGTCGCCCTGTTCAACGCGATGCTGGCGCACGCCATCGCGGCGGGGTTGGTCGACCAGACGTTCATCGAGGGGCGGACCCTCGACTTCCCCCGGGTGGCGGCCGCGGTGGCCCCCTACACCCCGGAGGTCGCCGCCAAGATCACCGGGATCCCGGCCGCCACGATCCGTCGTGCGGCCGAGATGTACGCCCGGGGGCCGAACACGTCGACCCTCTGGGCCATGGGGCTCACCCAGCACTCGACCGGCACCGACATCGTCACCAGCCTGCTCAACCTGATGCTCGCCTGCGGGATGGTGGGCCGGTGGGGCGCCGCGATGATCCCGATTCGCGGCCAGAACAACGTCCAGGGCGCCAGCGACGTCGGGGCCATCCCGTTCGCGTACACCGACTATCGACCGGTCACCGACCCGGCCGTCCGGGCCGAGTACGCGGCGGCCTGGGGAGTGGCCCCGGAGTCGCTCTCCCTCGAGAAGGGCCTGATGGTCACCGAGGTGGTCAAGGCGGGCAGCCCGGTCCGGGGCATGTACATCATGGGGGAGAACCCGGTGCTGTCGGACCCGAACGTGGCCAAGGCCGAGGAGTGGGTCCGAAGACTCGAGTTCCTGGCGGTGCAGGACCTCTTCCTCACCGAAACCGCCCGCTGGGCCGACGTCGTCCTGCCGGGATCGTCGTTCGCCGAGAAGACCGG
>JAEUJH010000871.1 GCA_016794825.1 Gemmatimonadota bacterium | reverse complement strand
CAGCGGCGCCTCGAGATTCTCAACGACCGGTTTGCCACGGAAATCAAGGCGCTGCAGGCGTCCGGCGAAGTGCCGGCGGACATCGATCCGCGGGTCGAGGCCGACGCGCTGGTGGCGCTCTCCGACGGCATCGGGCTCGGGTTCGTGCTCCGGCCCAAGGCCTATCCGCCGGACAAGCAGTGGGAAATCGTCGAGGGCTACCTCCGGGCCCGGTTGGGCGCCGGGGGCGGTCGAGCGAGTGGCCGGGGCGGCGCCGGGCGGCGCTAGTCCCTCCCGGCCTTCGTCCCGGCAGGGCGGGAGGCTATCTTGGCCCTTCGTCGTGGAAGCGGGGCGTAGCGCAGCCCGGTAGCGCGCCTGCCTTGGGCGCAGGAGGTCCCGGGTTCAAATCCCGGCGCCCCGATTTCCGAAGTCGAAGCCTCACAGTGAGTTACACTGTGGGGCTTTGCGCTTCGACCGCACCCCGTTGTGAGTTCTGTTGCGAGTTTCTCAGGTTCCGCTCAAGCGCCGCGTGGGGTGAAGAACGACCTGCTTCACCGTCTCCGGATCGACTTGCTGGTACGACTTGAGGATCGTTCCCTCATCGCGCCAGCCTCCCGCCGCGGCCACGTCCTTGACCGGGTAGCCCTTGCGCTCGGTGGCCCACTTCCGCCGCAGCGAATGCCAGAGCCCGCCGTCAAGCGGCGGCACTTCGGCCTTCTCGAACGCCCGCCGTAGCCACCGGTCCAGCAAGTACCGATCACACGGCTTCGTCGGGTCCTGCGGCGCCGGAAATACCGGCGAGGCACCAATCGCGGCCTGCGCCTTCCTTGCCTCTCGCAACGCCTTCGATACGACCTCACTCATCGGAACGACCTGCTCGTAGCCCTTCTTGTCGAACTCCGCCCGCCAGCGAATCGTACCCGCCTGGAGATCGACATCATCCCAGCGCAGGTTGCGCCATGCGGAGAGCCGGCGGCCCGTACCTTCAGCAACGACGAGTGCCAGCTCCAAGAGCGGGTGAATCTGCGGCGCCACTGCCAGCAGCTTTTGATAGACGTCGTGCGTCATGACCGGGCGTCGCGGATTCTGTTCCCTCGGCAACCGAACACCGAAAAGCGGGTTCTCCCTCAACAACCGCTGACCAGTGCCGGTTCGCTCCCGCAACGCCCAATTGAGCGCGCCAACGAGGAGCTTCAGGTCCGCCTCCACGGTACGATCGTTCACTGCTCGTTCCGCCACGACGTTCTCCAGCTGCTTGTCCGCTGCTCTTCGCGCGATCGTGAACCGTTGAACGTCCGAATCGGACAGGCTTGCGACGTTTCGGTTCGGCCCGAGAAAGGCCACCACCCGCTTGAGCTTCCGCTCGTCGTGCTTCTGAGTCCGTTCCTTCTTGGCCCGATGCTGCGGGCTTGCGAGGTACAGATCCTGAAGCATGCCGAGCGTCAGGCTTTCCTCGGCCGCGGCACGTTCGGTCACCGCAAGATCGCTGAGGAGTTCGTAGGCTTCCCGGGTTGCGACTTCGCGATCCCGGTGCCCGAGGCTCTTTCGGTCCTCCTTTCCTTTCACCCAGATGGATCGCATGATGGGCCCGCCGGGCCTGGCTTCATATAGCCGGACCCGGTGCCCGCGTTCGCCGATGGACTTCGACCAGCCACGGCGTCGGGTTCTCTTCATCGAGACCTCCGTCGTCTGGCGATGTCCTGGGCATCGGCATGGGGATCATATCGCGCTCGTCGGTGGCCGACAAGTTTGTCGAGGTCGCCTCGCCGAATGCGATGGTGGCCCCTCGGATTGGACCGCAGATCCGGAATGGCTCCGTCGCGAACCGCGCGGCGAATGGTCTCCGGGTGGCACCCGCTGAGAGCCGCGGCCTGGTCGGCGCTCAGCTCGTCGTTGAGGTGAGCCTGGGCCGCACCAATCAGCCGGTTGAGCAATGAGACCCGAGCCGCGGCTGCCTGGTGGGCGCCGTTGTCCTCCAAGGTGTGGTTCTCCCGCAGGGCTTCGGTAACGAACGCGACTAGCCAGCCCGGCAATCCGTCCGGGATCGTTACCTGGATTTGCGTGCCGGGTTGCACAGTCGAAATCCGGGCCAAAATGCAGCGGGAAATCCTGGGAGCCGAATCCTAGATTCGGCCCGCAGATTCCCAGGTTTCCCAAGGCTTCGACACGTTACTCCTCCTCGTCCCAATCATCCGGTTCGTCGTCTTCGGCCCCGTCGTCATTCTCATTCTCGTCGTCCTCCCAATCGTCGAGAAGTTCGTCCACCACCTTCTCCACGTCTCGCTCCGACCAATCCGGCTTGACCTTCACCTCCAACTCCTTCGCAACCTCGCGTCGGGCCTCCAGCTGGGCCGACCAGTCCCAGTCGGCCGTTTCTCTGATCGCGTAGACGCCACCATGGGATTTGAGTGCGGCGACTCGCCAGCGGGCCCGTTCCTCGGTTTCCTTCTTCTCCCGTTCGCGAGCCTGCTGTTCCCGAAATGGCGAAAGGACCTCCAGAACCCTGGCGACCACGATGTTGTGTGCTTCGAGGTTCGAGATGTGCCTTGGGAATTGGGTCGTGGATACGAACCGCTCCAGATCCGCGATCACCTTGGCACGCCACGTTGCCGGTACGTCGAACGGAATGCTCGCGAGTCCGTAGCCCTTGATGGCTTCAAGGTGGTTCACGGCGGACGGGTGAGACCGCTGAGGAGGGGCCGGCGTGGGGGGCTCAGGATTGTCCTCGATGTCGACGAACACGAACTCCTCCCCCTCCGAAGGGCGTACCATCGGCGCGGGCCGGACTCTCGCTGGCCAGGTCGCAAGCTCTTCCACCGACCGCGGCGGTGACGGCCGAGTTGGCGG
>JAEUJH010000852.1 GCA_016794825.1 Gemmatimonadota bacterium | reverse complement strand
GCTTGGCTTCGAGCCGATCGAGGGTGGAGTAGAGCGCGCTCCGGGTTACCCGGCGGTCCGCGGCGGCCTCGATGGCGGCCCGAACGGCCGGGGCGTGGGCCCCGGCTTCCAGTCGAAGGATGGCAAGGAGGACGAGTTGCTCGAATTCCCCGAGACCGGGGGCGTCGGACATGGGCGGCAGCCAGTAGAGTCTACAATGTAGACGCGGCCACCCCCGAAAAAGTTGCAGCCCGGATCCGGCCTAGCCGCCGAGGTACTCCTCGAGCTGGTCGAAGCCGATCAGGACCTCCCTCGGTTTGCTGCCGTCCGGCGGACCGAGGATCCCGGCCGAATGGAGCTGGTCGATGATCCGGGCCGCCCGGCCGTAGCCGATCCGGAGCTTGCGCTGGAGCAGCGAGGTCGACCCGCCCTGATTCTGAATGCAGGCCTCGGCCGCCTCGCGGAACAGGGCGTCGCGGTCGCCGTCGACGTCGCCCTCCGGGCCGCCGGCGTCTTCGGCCTCCTGGGAACGGATGAACGCGATGATGTCGGCTTCCTCGCGTTCGGCCTGCTGGGCGGCCTGCCGCGCCTCCCGGCGGGCCTTGAACCAGTCCATCACCAGTTCGGTTTCCTCGGTCCCGATGTAGGCGCCCTGGATCCGCATCGGCTCGCTCTTCCCGGGCGGGAGGAACAGCATGTCGCCGTTGCCGAGCAGCGCCTCGGCGCCGTTCTGGTCGAGGATGGTCCGGCTGTCGACCTTGGAGGCCACCCGGAACCCGATCCGGCTCGGGAAGTTGGCCTTGATGAGGCCGGTCAGGACGTTGACCGAGGGCCGCTGGGTGGCCAGGATCAGATGGATCCCGATGGCGCGGGCCTTCTGCGCCAGCATGGCGAGGGGCGTTTCCACCTCGGCCGCCACCGTCATCATGAGGTCGGCCAGCTCGTCGACGACGATCACGATGTAGGGCATGACGCCGTCGGTGTACTCGTCCGACTTCGGCGGCTCCGGCGCGGTGCTCTGTTCCTGCGCCGAAATGTCCTTCAGCGTGGGCTGCGGCTGACTCGGGTTCCGGAGCGGCTTCTTGTCCTCGACCTTCCGATTGAAGTCGGCGATGTTCCGCGAGCCGTTGGCGTGGAGCAGCTCGTAGCGCCGGTTCATCTCGTAGACCGCCCACTTGAGAACCCGGGCGGCGTCGTTGTTGTTGGTGACGACCTTGTGCCGGAGGTGGGGCAGCTCGTTGTACATCGAGAGCTCGACCATCTTCGGGTCGACCATCAGGAACCGGAGTTCCTTGGCGGTGTACCGGTAGACCAGACAGCTGATGATCGCGTTGATCCCGACCGATTTGCCGGTGCCGGTGGCGCCCGCGATCAGCAGGTGGGGCATCTTGGCCAGGTCGGTGATGACCGGTTTGCCCTCGAGGTCCCGGCCCAGGGCCACCGGCAGCAGCGCCTTGCTCCGAACCCACTCGGGCGACTCGAGCATTTCCCGGAGCGTGACCATCTTGGGCGTCGGATTCGGAATCTCGACGCCAACGGCGCCCTTGCCCGGAATCGGCGCGACTCGAATGCTGGTGGCCCGCATCGTGATGGCCAGGTCGTCGGCGAGGGCAATGATCCGGCCGGCCTTGACCCCGGGGGCCGGGACGACCTCGAACTGGGTGACGACCGGCCCGCTGGTCCGCCCGGCGATCGAACCGTCGACCTTGAAGGTGCGGAGGGTGTCCATCAACGACTGGCCCAGCTTGTCGAGTTGGGCCTCGTCGGCCACCGTGTCCTGGACGGCGGGGGCATGGAGCAGTTCCACCGGGGGCAGTTCGCTCTCGTCGCCGGTCGGCGGCGGCGCGGCGGTGGGCTTGGCCGGCTTGGCGGCTTTGGGAGCCTTCGGCTTCGGGGTTCGCGCTTCGGCCGGCCGCGCGGGCGGCTCCTCGGCCTCGGCCTCGTCGGCGTCGTCGACCGGCGGGAGCGGCGCCTTGGGTCGGCGGGCCGGCTTGGCTTCGGCGACTTCGGGCACCGGGGCGGGTTTTTCCAGCCGTCGGAGCGGGTGCCAGGCCAGCGTCAGAATCGTGAGCGCGGAAACCGACAGGAACGACAGGAGGAGTCCGCCGGTCTTGCCCACGAGCCCGAGAGCCCCGTAGGCGAGCAACCCGGGCAGCATCCCGGTGGCACGGGCGGCCAGCGTCCATTCGGCCAGCGGCGGATCGAACGCCGCCGGAACGGCTTCCGTCACCACGCCGACCGTGAACGGCACGATGACGGCCAGCCCGCCGACCAGGGCCGCCGCCCGCTTCATGTCGAGGCGCGGCAGCCGGTCGAAGCCCGCCAGCGCCAGGGCGCCACCGAGCAGCGGCAGGCCCACGGCCCCGGCGCCAAGGCCCTTCCAGAGCAGCCCGCCTAACGTCCGGCCGATGGCCCCCGTGGGCACCTGCGGCAGCAGGCAGAGCGCCACGAACAGGCCGAGGACCAGGGCCGACAGGGCCGCGAGGCGGCGGCGGTCTTCGGGGCTCATCCGAGGGGGGCCACCTGCACCCGCCGCTCCGCGAACACCGGCAGCACCGGGTAGCGGTCCTGCTTGGCGGCCTCGACCACGTCGTCCGCCATCCCGATCGCGTCCAGTTGGCGCGCGGCCGCCGAGCGGCCGAGCGGCCGCTCCCAGCGGACGCCGTAGCGCCGAACCAGGTCGACCGCCGCCACCGCCGCGTCGTCGAGATCGTCGAGCCGGCGCCGGTCGCCGATCGTTTCGACCACCAGGCGGCCGGCGGTGTAGGCGTCGTCGAGTCCGAAGGCGCCGTGCCGCCCGGCGCAGACCACCACGAGGTCGAGTCCGTCGGCCATCAGCTGGCGGGCCCGAGCCGCCGCGGCCGACAGATTGGCGGCGGCGGCCACGTATACGTGCGCCGCGCCGGCGGCGGAGAGCAGCGCGCCGGTGCCGTTGGTGGTGGTCATGACCAGGGTCTTGCCGCGCACCTGGGCCTCGGTCATTTCCAGGGGGCTGTTGCCGAGAGCAAAGCCGGGAATCGGCTTGCCGTGGCGCTCGCCGGTCAGGAGGAGGTCGTCGGGACCGAGGGTCTGGCCCATCCGGATCGCCTCCTCGATCGAGGCGACGGGAATGATGCTCCGGGCGCCGTGATGGAGCGCCGCGCACATGGTGGTGGTGGCGCGGAGCACGTCGATCACGAATACCCCGCGACCCGCGACCTCGTCTTTGGCGAGGCCCGCGGGTGTAAAGACCACTTGGATCGTCATGGCTCGGGTCGGAGCAACTGGCTTTCGCGCTCGAGGAACCTGGTGTCGATGTTGCCGGCCACGAAGTCCGGATGCCGGATGACCCGGGCCAGGAACGGAATCGTGGTGGTGACCCCCTCGAGGATGAAGCTGTCGAGCGCCTGTCCCATTCTCGAAAGGGCCTCGGCCCGGTCGCGTCCGTGGACGATGACCTTGGCCAGGAGGGAATCGTAATGGGGTGGGACCCGATAGCCAGCGTACACGTGGGTGTCGACCCGGACGCCGGGCCCGCCCGGCGGATGGTAGGCGGTAATCAGCCCCGGCGACGGCTGGAAGTTGCGATAGGGGTCTTCGGCGTTGACCCGGCATTCGATCGCGTGCCCGCGGAGGCCCTTGAGATCGGCCGGGAAACTGAGCGGCTCGCCGGCCGCGGCCCGGATCTGTTCCTTGACCAGGTCGAACCCGGTCACCATTTCGGTGACCGGATGTTCGACCTGGATCCGGGTGTTCATCTCCATGAAGTAGAATCGACCATCGGTGTCGAGCAGGAACTCGAGGGTACCGGCGCCGACGTAGCCGATGGCCGCGGCGAGCGCCACGGCGGCCTCGCCCATCCGGTCGCGCAGTTCGGGCGTGAGCGCGGGGCTCGGGCTCTCCTCGATCAGCTTCTGATGCCGCCGCTGCACCGAACAGTCGCGCTCGCCGAGGTGCATGACTCGACCGTGGCGGTCGCCCATGACCTGGATTTCGACGTGGCGCGGATGCTCGAGGTACTTCTCGACGTAGACGTCGCCGTTGCCGAACGCGGAGAGGGCTTCGTTCTGCGCCAGGCCGAACAACTGAGCGAACTGCTCGGCGTCGTGGGCAATGCGCATGCCCTTCCCGCCCCCGCCAGCCGTCGCCTTGATGATGACCGGAAAGCCGATTTCCTCGGCCACCACCAGCGCGGCATCGGCGTCGGCCAGGATCCCCTCGGAACCGGGCACCGTGGGCACGCCGGCCTCCTTGGCCAGGCGGCGGGCCGAGGCCTTGTCGCCCATCTGGCGGATCTGTTCCGGGGTGGGCCCGACGAAGGTGATGTTGCTGGCCCGACAGATCTCCGCGAACTCGGCGTTCTCGGCCAGGAAGCCGTAGCCGGGGTGGATGGCGTCGGCCCCGGTGATTTCGGCGGCGGCGATCAGGCGAGGGATGTTGAGGTACGACTGTCGGCTCGCCGCCGGTCCGATGCAGACGTCGTCGTCGGCAAACCGGACGTGGAGCGACTCCCGATCCGCCTCGCTGTAGACGGCGACGGTCGAGATGCCCAACTCGCGGCAGGCCCGGATGACGCGGAGCGCGATTTCGCCCCGGTTGGCGATGAGGACTTTATTGAACATAGTCGAGCGTCGGCGTCGAGGATCGAGGAGGCCGGCCGATCGGACCACGGGCGCGGACGGGAGGTCGAACCCGCGTCGTTCGGCGGGCTCGACCTCCGGCATCCGATCCGCGATCAGGTCGGCGACACGTCCCTGGTCAGGTCCGATGGGGCCTCGGTGAGGCCGGGGATCTCCGAGAAGGTCCGATCCGACGCGGCCGTGACACCCGCGGCCCGGAGCGCGAACTCGCTCGGGTTGCTGGCGTAGAAGAGGGCGCTCTCGTAGCTGATGACGCCCTTCTTGTACCACTGCATCAGCGACTGGTCGAAGGACTGCATCCCGTAGCTGATCGAGCCTTCGGAGATCAGGTCGGGAATGTTGAGCGACTTCTCGAGGCTCCGGATGTTCTCGGCCACGGCGGCGGTGTTGATCAGGACTTCCGCGGCGGGAACGCGTCCCCGCCCGTCGGCCCGGGGCACCAGCCGGAGGCAGATGATGGCCGCCAGCGCGGTCGAGAGGAGCGAGCGGATTTCCTGTTGCTGATGGGGCGGGTAGAACGACAGGATCCGGCTGATCGACTGGGTGGCGTCGGTGGTGTGGAGCGTCGAAAAGACGAGGTGGCCGGTGTCGGCCGCCTTGAGCGCGGTGTCGAGGGTTTCCTGGTCGCGGATTTCGCCGATCAGGATCACGTCCGGGTCCTGTCGGAGCACGTGCCGGAGGGCCGCGCCGAAGGAGAGGGTGTCGCTCCCGACCTCGCGCTGGGAGATGTTCGACATCTGGTCCCGATGGAGAAACTCGATCGGGTCTTCGATGGTGATGATGTTGACCCGGCGGTGCCGGTTGATGTGGTGGAGCATGGCCGCGAGCGCGGTCGACTTGCCCGAGCCCGTGATCCCGGTGACCAGCACCACGCCGCGGGGCTTGAGCGACACCTGCTCCAGCACCTCGGGCAGCATCAGTTCCTTGATGGTCCGGACCTCGTACGGAATGGCCCGGAACGCGAAGGCCAGGGTGCCCCGCTGCTGGTAGATGTTGGTCCGGAACCGCCCGACGCCCGGCACGCCGATCGCGAAGTCCGCTTCCTTCTTTTCGGCGAACTCCTTGACCTGGCGCGGGGTCATGATCTGCTCGGCGAGGTGCTTGAGCTCCTCGGGGCGGATCGGCTGCATCGGGAGGGCCTGGAGGTCGCCGTTCACCCGCACCGTCGGGGGACGGCCGACCTTGAGCAACAGGTCGGAGGCCTGGCGCTGGACCATCTGGGAGATGGCCTGCTTGAAGTTGAAGGGCGGCGGCCCGGTGATCTCGCCGCCGCCTAACGGCTCACCCATTGGGATCGATCCGGTAGAGGACCTGGCCGAACTCGACCGGCTGGGCGTCCTCGACGCACACCTCGCGGACCACCCCGCCGAACTCCGCCTCGATTTCGTTCATGATCTTCATCGCCTCGATGATGCAGACCGTCCGGCCCGGCGTGACCCGGGTTCCCACCTTGGCGTACGGCTCTGCGCCAGGCTCCGGGGCAGCATAAAAGGTGCCCACCATCGGCGACTTGATCTCCTTCAGGGCCACCGCCGGCTTGGGCGGATCGGCCGGCGCCGCCGCCCCGGCCTGCGGGGCCGCCGGCGCCACCGGCGCGCCCGCCATCATCGGCATCGGCGGGGGGAGCATCGGGGGCGCCAGGAACGGCCCGCCGGAGGTCCGGGTGATGACCACCCCGGTCCCGAACCAGCCCTTGAGCTCGATCGACCCGATTTCCGGCGATTCGCGGAGCAGTTCCGCCAGCCGCCGGACGTCCTTGAACTCGATCCCCTTGACCCCCGGGACCTTGTCGATCACTTCCGCGAGAGCCTTGATCTCTTCCGGATTCATGTCGTCAGCCGACGCCGTGTTTTAGGTCAGTTCCACCAGATCGGTCCGGCCGTCCGAGAGGCATTCCGCCCCCCCGTCGACCAGCACCAGGTCGTCCTCGATGCGGACGCCCCCCCAACCATCAAAATAGACGCCCGGCTCTACTGTGACCACCGCTCCCGCCGGAAGCGGGGTTTCGCTGGTCTGCGAAAGCCGAGGGTCCTCGTGCACTTCGAGGCCCAGCCCGTGCCCGAGGGAGTGGCCGAAGGCCTCCCCCATCCCGGCCCGGGCGATCACCTCCCGGGCCAGGGAATCCCCTTCCCGGCCCGTCAAACCGGCCCTGAGGGCCCCCCGGGCCCTGGTTTGGGCCTCCCGGACCACCCCGTAGGTGTCCCGTTGCCGCTGGTCGGCCCGGGCGCCCACGACGAAGGTCCGGGTGATGTCCGAGCAGTACCCCCGGACCTGTGCCCCAAAATCGACCACCAGGAACTCACCGACCCCGATCGGTCGCTCGCTGGACCGGGCATGGGGCAAGGCACTCCGGGGCCCCGCGGCCACGATCGACTGAAACGGGTGCCATTCGCTCCCGCGCCGCCGCAGGGCCGCTTCCAGCTCGGCGGCCACTTCCAGTTCGGTCCGGCCCGGCCGGATGAAATCGACCACGGAGGCCAGAGCCTCGCCGGCCAGCCGGGCCGCGTCGCGAATCGCCTCGATCTCTTCCGGGTCCTTGGTTACCCGGAGCCGTTCGACCAGGCCCGACACCGGCACCAGTTCCACGGCGGTTACCTGCCGGAACTCCTCCCAGGCGGCCAGCGTGACCCGCGACCGGTCGATCCCCAGCCGCCGGATCCCGAGGGCTCCGATCGACTGCCGCAGTCCGTTCCAAAGGCTGCTTCGCTCGATCCGAACGTCCACCTCTCGACCGACCTCGGCCGGGGCCTGGCCCGCGTACCGGAAGTCGGTGACGAGCACGGTGCGCCCGGCGGACACCACCAGGTGCGCCGCGGAGCCGGTAAAACCCGTCAGGTAGCGGATGTTGGCGGCGCCCGCCACCACCACCGCGTCGAGATGTTGTTCCGCCAGCTCCGCCCGGAGCGCTTCCCTCCGCCGGGCTGGACCGTCAGCCATCCGACAATCTCGAGTGGAGCGCTCGAAGCCCGAGGAGGTAGCCCTGCGGGCCGAACCCCGCGATCACGCCGATGGCCAGATCCGCCATCAGCGAGCGGTGCCGGAACTCCTCCCGAGCATACACGTTCGACAGGTGCACTTCGACGAAGGGGATCCGGACGGCCAGGAGCGCGTCCCGGATCGCGACGCTGGTGTGGGTGTACCCCGCCGCGTTGAGGAGCAGGCCATCGGCCCGGCCGGGCAGGGCTTGAATCGCGTCGATCAGGGCGCCCTCGTGATTGCTCTGGCGCCAGTCGAGTTCAATGCCGAGTTGGGCCGCCTCCACCTGCACCAGGGACTCGACTTCCGCGAGCGTAGCCTTCCCGTACCGCTCCGGCTCCCGGGTTCCAAGCAGGTTCAGGTTCGGCCCGTTGAGGACGGTGACACGCATTCAGCGCTTCAAGCCCTTGAGCCAGGACGTGAAGCCCTCGAGGTCGTCGGGATCGGCCGGCGGCGAGTCGGCGTCGACCGAAGCGGTGGCCGCGACGTCGGCCGGCGGCAG
>JAEUJH010000835.1 GCA_016794825.1 Gemmatimonadota bacterium | reverse complement strand
GGCGCGGAACGGGTTTTCCGAGGCCGCCTTCATCGGCCAGCGGGTGCAGGAGATCGGCGCCCGGTTGGTGAATCACTTCTACACCACCGGCATCACGGCCGCCGCGTCGGCCCATTGGCTGGCCACGTTCCGGGACGCGTTCCTCTTCGAGGATTGCGTCGAGGACTCACCCCTCCGCCACGAGGTGACGGAGCAACGGGTCCAGGCGGTCGACGGATGGATCGAGGTGCCTGACGGGCCGGGCCTCGGGATCACCCTGAACGAGCCGCTGATCCGGCGCTATCTCGTGTCCGAGTCCGGCGCGTGAACGCGCTCGGGGCGTCCGGGGTAGGGGGCTCCGCGCCAGGCGCGCCGCCCCGGCGGGTCCTGATGGTGGCGGTCGCGATCATTGCCGTGGCCGTCTGGTACCTGCTTGACCTGTACACGACGGCGGGGATTCGGGAATGCCGGGCGCTTTACCGAGCGGCTCGAACCGCGGCGGATTCGGCGGTGGTCGACACGACGGTGACGGCGGCGGCTCGTCGGGAAGCCGATCCGCGCACCTGTGGGTTCCGGCGGAGCCAGGTCCGGTGGCGTTGACGGCCTAACGTTCCGGGTAGGGGGCGGTTCGCCACAGTGTCAGGTCGTCGGACGACGCACCCTCGGTCACCACCGCAGCGAAGCCCCTCCCGAAGGCGAGGGCCCGGGATCCCTCCGGCAAGCGGAGACAGCGATCCAACTGTCCCGTTGCCATGACCCTGAGGAACAAGGCGGGCGCTCCCACCGCCGTCGGATACACGCCAAGCCACACGCCTCCCTCCGGGTCGGTGCCATGCCACACGGCGGCAGCCCGGGTGGAAGGGAACTCGCGGATCCTCGCCTTGATCGACGCCGGTGGTTCCGGCGCTCGAGCCCAAGCCAGTTCGAGTCGCGCCAGCATCGTGTCACGATCGTGGGCGGTTACCGCCGGGTCCGGCAGGTCGAGCCGAACACTGTGGCTCGGCGCTCCGGATTCCAGGTAGTAGTCGAGTCGAGGCGAGGCGTTGTCGTGGATCACGAGGAGCGTGCCGGCCGCCCCGAAGCTGGTGGTGCGGCCGAGGTTGCGCCGGCCGATGCCCCGCCGCTCGCCGACCTGAACCGGGTAGGACTCCGGTCCGGGGATGCCGCTACGAAGCTGGGTTGGAGCTGCGGCGCCCTCGGACCAGAGCGCCAGTTCGATCGGGTCGCGGAAGAACCCGTTGACGTCCGGGCGCTCGGCTGGGGCCCGGCCGGTGCCAAAGACCAGCTTGCCGGAGGCCAGCGGCCCGAAATACCCGCTCACCGCCAGCCCGGGGACATGGCCAAACGGGATCGAGCGCTGAAAGCCACCGTTGGTGAACAGCGAGATCCGGCCGGCGGGGAGGTCTTGGATGGCGAACGTGTCGGCGTACCATCGAACCACGGTCACGGCCGGCCCGAATTCACCGGGGCCAGAGCCTTTCCGGCCCCACGACCGGTGCCAGGCCCCGGTCGGTTCGAGCAGCCGGAGCACGTTGTCGGCCCCGTCGACCACCGCCACGACTCCAGTCGCGCCGATCACTCCGCGAGTGGCCTGACCGACTGGAACCGGCTTGGTCCACCCCGGCGCGGGCTCGCCCCGGCAAGCGTTGGGGCTCCGGGCCCGGTTCAGGACGTCGGAGCCGATGAGAATGGTGTCGACGTGGCGGCCGGGAAGGCCGGTCGCGCACCAGATCAGCAGGGCAGCGGACGCGAGCATCGGAACCTCCGGGGCTGATGGCGTCGTCAAAACTCTAACCCCCTCGATCAACGGGCATTCAACGGGCCGCAGGCGGATTATGCCGTCGCCCAGTTCGTCCTGTTCGGGCTGGTGGCCTTCGGCCCCCGCTCCCTCGAGGGCGCCGAACCGTGGCCGGCGGCCATCGCCGGCGTCGCTGCCTGGATCGGCGCCGCGCTGATGATCAGTGGCTGCTTGTTTCTTCTGGCCGCCGCCCGGCGGCTCGGCCCAAGTCTCACCCCGCTGCCGGCGCCCAAGCCGGATTCGAGCTTCGTCGAGCACGGCCCCTACGCCCTGGTCCGCCACCCGATCTACGCCGGGGTGCTCCTGATGGCATTCGGGTGGGGGTTGGTGGTGCAGGGAACTCTCACCCTGGGTTACGCCGGCGTGCTGGCCGTCCTCCTCGATCGGAAGGCCGCCCGGGAGGAACGATGGCTGATCGATCGCTATCCCGCCTACCAAGATTATCGCCGCCGGGTCCGGAAGCTGATTCCGTTCGTCTACTGACGGCCGGTCGGGCCACGCCGGTCAGCCTCACGATCCCGACCTCCGCCCCGCCGGGCCGGTGAGAATCGGACGTCGATTGGCTCGTCACTTGGGGACCCCCGCGCGGATCGAGTTGGCCGCGCCGTCGAAACCCGACCCGGAGCCACCCATGCGCACCCTCGCGATCCTCCCGATGCTGGTCGTGTCCACCCAGCTCCTGGCCCAGACCCCACCTCCGACGCCCCCGGGGCGGCTCGATCCCGCCAAGCGGGGTACCCCGTCGCTGCCGGTACGAACCCTGCCCATCGAAGTCGTGACCGGCGCCCCCAATTTCTTCGCATCCTACTACTACGAGCGGGCGGGGCTCAAGCCGAAGGAGTATCGGATCGGGAACGACGCGGGCATGACCGGTGCGACCTGGAAGCCGTTCACGGAAGGCCCGACCGGAACCAAGACGGTCAACGGGCGGACCGTGACCACCGGGTATATCGAAACGCCGCTCAACATGGGCACCAGCTGCGCCAACCAGTCGGCCTGGGTCGAGGGATACCTGCAGTTCCGAACCCGCGACCTGCAGGGCAACGTCTACACCAGCAACATCAAGGGCCAGAAGGTCTGCATGCCGTTAGGCGGATGACCCGGAGCCGGGGGGCCTACCCCCGGCGCAGGAACGCCACCACCTCCTCGAGGAACAGCGGGCTCATCCGGCCGAACCGCCAATAGGTCCCCCCGCTCAGGGGGGCCTCGCCGTCGGGCTGGGTCAGGCCGTGATCACCCTCGGGCACCACCACGATCCGGACCCGGTCGTTGCCCGCCTCGGCCGCCAGCGCCCGGAGCGCGGGCACGTTGGTCTCGGGCGGCACGACCTCGTCGGCCCCGCCGAGGAACGCCAGGATCGGAATCCGGAGCCGCCGCAGCACGGGGGCGGGATCGTAGTCGTTGAGCCGGACCCAGAGACTGTCGAGGCCGGCCACCGAAGTCGGGATGTCGGTGGTCTCGAAGAACTGGTCGTGGAACCCGACGCCCTTGGCCCACTCGACGGTCGCCCGCATCTCGTCGTACCGGCTCTGCGTGGCGCCCTTGGCGAACATCAGGTCGACGTAGCGGAGCGCTCGCCTGGTCTGTTCCGGATCGAGACCGATCCGTTTGGCCACCAGGGCGGCGTTGTCGAGCTGCTGCTGGCGGACGCTGGTGGCCGGGCCGACGCTGGTGATCAGGAAGTCGATCGGTTGGGTCGCCCGGCCCGCCGCGTGAGTGGCCACCCAGCCGCCCGCGCTGACGCCGAGGAAGCCGATCCGGGCGCCGCTCCCGGCCAGCGCGGTCCGCAGCCGCTCCAGCGCGGCCGCGGCGTCGTCGCTGAACTGCTCGATCGTGGCCGTCGGACAGTCGCCGGTCGACTGGCCGACGCCCCGCTTGTCGATCGAGATCCCGGCCACGCCGTACGGCGCCAGCGCCTCGAGGATCCTGAGCCCGAACCCTCGCCCGACGCACCCCCGGCCCGGTACGTACACGATACCCGCCACGATCGGGCGCCCGACCGGCTTGACCACGCTGGCCGCCAGGGTCACGCCGCCGGAACTCGGGAACCTGACGTCTTCCCGCTCGAAGGCTGGAGCCGGCGCGACCGTCCGCTTGAGGTGCAGGCGGGTCGTGACACCGCCCCGGGTGGCCGTCCCGACGATTTCCCCGAACACCGGGTCGTGCCGAGCGTCGATCGGGCCGTGGATGGTCGGGAACCCGATTGAGTCGCCCGAAACCCGGAGTGCGGGGCCACCGACCGGGCCGATGCGATCCGGAGTCGAGAGCGTGATCCGGAGCGAATCCCGCACGGAGGCTATGGTGGCCTCCGCCAGCTGGACCGAACCATTCCGGACGAACGCCCCGCGATAGGCGCCGACCAGCGACGTCGTCGCGCCGACTGGCACGGATGCCTCGCGACTCGCGGCCGCCACCGCGGTCGTGTCCGCCACGGCATGATCCCATCCAACTTCGTGCAGCGTGGAGTAGTTGCGGGTGAAGATCAGCCGGCAGCCATCGGCCGTGAACGACGCGAACTGCTCGTTGACCGGGGTGTTGACCCCGGCGCCAAGCGGGCGGGGATTGCCCCAGGTGTCGCCGGTCCGGATCGCTACCCACAGCTCGGAAGGACCCGGCCGTCCCGTGGCCGGGTCGCGTCGCGCGACTTCCAGCAGCGCGGCTCGGCCGCCGGGCGCCAGCTTGGCGTGCCAGACATGCAGGTCCGATCGAATCCGTCGCCACGGGTCGAGACTCCGATCCGGTTCGGCGGGACCGTACCGCGTCCCGTCCCAGCGAGTGATCAGCGATGTCATCGAGCGCCAGTCGGGTGTGGTCCGGTTGAACCGAACGGTCCCGTCCGCCTCGAACATCGGGCCCGAGTGGTAGTGCCCGATGGTGGACGCCTCGGCCATGAAAACCGGCGGGCCCCAGCCGTCGCCGCGCCGGTCGACGTACCAGAGGTGGGCGTTCTGGTAGGTAAAGGTGTCGGCCGGGGTCCGACGGTAGCTCGAGAACACCAGCCGGTTGCCGTCGGGCGACAGGGTCGGGTACAGCTCGGAGTCCTGTTGGCCGCCCAGCGTCAGTTGCCGCGGCGCGGTCCACTTCCCGCGCACCAGGGTGGTGACGTAGATCCGGTAATCCTCCCGGTTCGGCGTCACCTTCTTGAAGTAGTAGAGTGTCCGACCGTCCGCGCTCAGGGTTCCGCGGAACATCCGACCCGAGTCGGCCGTGATCGGCGCCAGCGTCATCGTCGTGCGGGGCGCGGCCTCGCACCGACTGCCCTGACCGACCACCGCGGCCAGGGCCAACAGGGAGAACGACATGGCTACTTCCTCAGCGCGGGTGCGACTGCCAAATCACGTTGACGATCATCCACTTCCCGTCGTACCTGGCGAGATGCATGTAGTCGATGCCCCACTGCGCCGTCAGCTTGACGCTCGCGGTCTGGTCGAGCATGTCGAGGATCTTTACCTCCCGAGGGGCCTTGGCCGGATCGACCTGTCCCTTGGCGTTCCAGGTCTTGGCGGTGTTGATCAGGCCCGAGTACGTCATCGCCCCGCTGGTGTAGCCGGTCTGTCCCCGCGGGATGTAGTACCCGCGCTTGGCCAGGTCGGGAACGACGCTCTTCACGACCAGGCTGGTATCGGTCCGGTAGATGGCATCGACGTAGTCAAGCGCGGCTTGCCGAACCGCGGCCGAATCCGCGGCGGTGGGCTGCTGGGCGGCCACCGGGATGGCAACGCCCAGCGCCAGGCCGACGACGAGCAGTGGAAGTCTCATTGGGAGCTCTCTCCGTTAAGGAATTAGCGCACGGGGTCGAAAAAAATGCTCACCGACTCGCCAGCTCGGCGATCCGGTTCCAGATCCGGAACCGCCATCCCAGCCGGGTGTTCACCAGGATCACCGCACTCCACTCGTTGACCGGATCGTGGAGGATCTCGCCCTCCATCCCGGGAGTCCCGGCCACCCGCCGGAGCAGGGGCCCGCCGGACGCCCGGGGCGAGGTGAGTTCCCAGCCGTAGGTGGCGGCGGCGCCGTAGTCGGTCGCGCCTTGCCCGGTGAGCATGGCGCGACGCATGGTCGGCGAAATGACCCGGGCCGAGTCGAGCGCCAGGAGCCAGTGATACGCGTCGCGCGCGGTTCCCACCATCCCGAGCGAACCGCGGCGGCCCCACGAGTAGCCGCGCGGGCCGATCGGCGCGAGGGCTTCGGCCGGGCCCTGATACTCGACCGCCACCGGCCCGCCGTCAGGTTCGAATCCGAATCCCAGGCCGAGCGGCTCGATCAGGGTGGAACGGACGTAATCCTCGTACTCGACCCCGGCCGCCCGTTCGATGATCAGCGCCAGTACGCTGTGTCCGAAATCGTTGTACCGGAACCCGGCGCCGGGCTCGAACTGGGCCGGCGTTCGGTCGAGTGCTCGGAGGAACTCGGCCCGGTTGGCGCGGAAGATCGGCGCCGCGAGGCGGGTCATCCCGTCCTGGTAGGTCAACAGCTGGGCAACGGTCACTCGGCGCTTGGGGCCCGTCAGCTCCGGCAGCCAGCGCCCGATCGAATCCTGGAGGGAGAGTCGCCCCGCCTCGGCGAGCTTGAGC
>JAEUJH010000832.1 GCA_016794825.1 Gemmatimonadota bacterium | reverse complement strand
AGAGGATGGAATCGATGCGTTTGGTGCGCTTGGCGGCGGTTGCCGCTGCCCTCAGTCTCGGTGTGTCGTCGACGGCCACCGCCCAGTGGACCTACCCGCACACCTTCCAGTTCCAGGGTGGCAGCGGGGTCTACTTCAATGGCCAGCAGGTTGGGACCTACAAGGGCTCTCTTGATGGCGGTCAGCAGATCTCGGTCTGGTGCACGGACTTCTACAATCCGTCGCACTCCGGTGCGGTGAACTCGTACGTCACCGTCCTCGGCGGAACCGACCTCTCCAAGACCCGGTTCGGTGGGGTTGCGGGTGCGGCGGCGATGTACCAGAAGGCGGCTTACCTCACCACCCTGTTCGCCACCTCGGCGACCAGCCAGTGGGGTTACATCCAGTACGCCATCTGGCAGCTCTTCAACGCCCCGGCTCCGAACACCGGCTCGGCGTTCCCGGCGGCCCAGACCCACATCGATTCGTACTTGGCGCTGGCCCAGGCCAACTACCGGAACTACTACTACAACAACTTCCGGATCATCACTGACGCTACGGTCGTCAACGGCAACAGCCGGTGGCCGAACGGGTGCCAGAACCTCCCGGGCCGGACCTGCGGCTTCCAGGAGTACATCGAGGGCAACCTGACCCCGGTTCCGGAACCGGCGACCATGGGGCTCCTGGCCCTTGGGTTGGTCGGCCTCGGCGTCGCTTCGGCCCGCCGCCGCCGGAACAGCCAGTCGAACTGAACGCTTCCGGTCAGTAGCACCACGGGATAGCTTTGCCGCGGGCCCCCTCAAGGGGCCCGCGGCCTTTTTCTTGCTCCAGCGATACCGAATCCCAACCGGTAGACGTCGATGATCACCAACCCGCTCCGCCCGTTCGTCCCGGCCATCTACGCCGTGGGGATCGTGATGCTCTTGGTCGCCATCGGGGACTATTCCGGCCAGCTGTGGCCCTTCCGACCGACCGACGTCGGCTGGCGGTACGGAGCCGTCGGCATCTTCTCGAACTTCCTGGTCACCCCGGTCTTCGCGCTGCTGCTCATCGGCGCCGCGGCGGCAGTCGGCGGCCATCGGATCATGCTCAGGATCCTGGGCGTCATCGGGATCGGCTTCACGGCCGCCCTGCTGGTCAGTATTGCCCTGTTCTCGCTCGACGCCCTGCAGGTTCGGCAGCAGGCCGAACCGGGCGCCAAGTGGTTGACCACGATCAGCGCCTCCATGGCGGCCGCCAAGCTGCTCATGGCCGCCGTTGTCTCCTTCATTCTCGGCTTGGGAACCCTCAAGGCCTCCAAGGTCATCGGCGGACCCGAGCGGCAGGGTCGGGAGCGCACCGGGCTGGTGGTGGGAACGTCCTGACCCAGCCCCGGCATCTCGGCGGAGCGACCCTTGGCGTCAGCGGGCTGATGTTGGAGCCAGGTCGGGATCGCTCCGGCTGAGGCCAAGGATCCGGAGACCCCGTCGAATGAAAACGGCCCCCCGAGCGATGTGCTCGGGGGGCCGTTCCGTTGCTGTCGGGGTTTTCGTGGCCGCCGCCTCGGACACCCGCCGTTCGATCGACGGCGGGGCGGACGGTTGGCGACGGTCCTACTCCGGCAGGACCCGACCCACGTCCACGACCAAGGCCCGGGCTGCGGTCTGGGCGAGTTGCTCGAGCTGGTCGTCGGGGTCGCGCTCGCCGGCGGGAACCACGATCCGAACCAGGGCCTCGTCGGTGCGCCGACGGAACGCTGCGTCGCGGATCAGTTCCCATTTGACCCGATACTCGTTGGCGCTGATCCGACCCCGGCCCTGATACCAGTAGTACACCAACGCGCGGTGGTTCTTGTTGGCGATGACGTAGCGATTGACCGGGACCTTCCCGATCGGGGTGTCGAGGAGGATTTCCTTGGAGCCCAGCGCCTCCCACCCGGAACCCGGAAGGCAGTTCTTGGGGGAGTGAATCGTCTTGCCTCGGGTCTGCATCTCGTAGAACCCGACATAGACCGACAGATCGCTGGTCGAGTCGGCACCATACGATCGGTAGAAATACGAGCTGACGCCGGCGGCCTTGAGCTCGGCCGGCGTCAGTTTGAGTTCGCGGCTCGGCCGGCCGACCAGCGAGTCCGGCAGGGCGGAGAGCGGTTCCCGAAGGGGCGTGGGGTTCTGGCGCCCGACCGTGAGGTCGAGCCCGACCCCCGAGGCGAGAATCAGCGCCGGAAGCCAGGTGGCGAACTTGATCATTGGGTCCTCCGCGTAGCCACCCACGATTCGGCCCGGCCGGCCATCCATGCCAACGCGCCGAGAATGGCGAAGGCCACCACGAACATGAGCCAGCCCTCGGTCGTGTGCATGAAGCCCTCGCCCATTTCCGGGCTTACGAAATACACCAGGAACCCGGTCAGGAAGACCCGGACCGCGTTGATGACGATCGCGACCGGAACGGCCAGGAACACCAGCGTGAGGCGGGTGAGCGGGTAACGGAGCCAGAGGCCGCCGATCAGCACCGACAACGCCAGCAGCGCGGTCAGCGACCGAAGGCCGCTGCAGGCCTCGGTCACGAACAGGCGCTGATTGGGCAGCAGGATCAGGTTCCCCGACAGCATGACCGGTACGTGGCGCATCTCGAGCAGCGCGGCGCCCATCTTGGAGGCCTGCAGCTGGAGGGGCAGGGCCAGGGTGCTGATCACGACCGACGGGAGCGGGATCGAGAGGGCCAGCAGCAGGGTGGGGAGCCACCAATGGAGCAGCTGTCGGAAGCCCCAGTGGCTGACCACGAGACCCATGGCGGCCAGGAGCGCCGCCGCCCGCATCGAGAACACTTCCGCGGCCAGCCCGCCGACGTACCGGGCAAACACCGCGAAGAGGATCATCCCGGCCCCGAGGGCAACCTGACGCCGGGCCCCTTCGCGCACGCCCGCCTTCCACGCGAGCCAGATGGCCA
>JAEUJH010000819.1 GCA_016794825.1 Gemmatimonadota bacterium | reverse complement strand
GCCTCGAGGATGTCGTCGCGAACCGGGCGGCGCGCCTTGGCGCAGAGCCGTTCGACCCGGCGGGCCGTGTCGTCGCCCGACAGGGTCGTGAGGTCCATCAGGGTGATGGATCGGAGCAGCCAGCCGAGTTGCCACTCCTTCTTGACCGTCCGCCGCTTGGGCAGCGTGTCGGCCCGGCGTTCGACCGCGCTCCGGTTGACGCGGACCTCGCGAACCCAGTCGAGCTCGAAGGGCATGCCCGGGTTGCGCGGAACGTGGGACTCGGGCGCCTGACCGGGGGCGCCCGCCGCCGCGCGCGCCGCGGCCGACCCGCCAGGCTGGCGGTAGCGGGAGATGGCTCTGGTGTCCGTCATCGGGGCTCCGGAAAACCGAATCGGAATCTAGCGCCGCGGCCCCCCGGTCGCCGCCCGGGCCTCGGCCCGGCGGCGTCACCACCGATCGGCCGTCCCGACGCGCGACGTCGACCCGCTCGGGGTCCTGACCAGCCCGCGCGGCGTTGCGGCCCCCCCGATCGGAGGATAGTCTTGGGCTCCCCCCAACCCACCCAACCATGATCCGTACCGGCTCGCGCCTGCTGGGCCTGTTCGTCCTTGTCGGAGCGGCCAGTTGTGACCGGGAAGAGTTCCCCGGCGTGGCCATCGTCCGCATGGTCGACAACAGTTTCTCGCCGGCCGTCGTCCGGGTTCCGGTCGGCAGTCCGGTCCTGTTCCGGAACATGGGCCGGATCCCGCACAACGCGATGGCCATCGAAGGGAGCTGGGGAACCGACAAGATCACCGGCCGCCAGGAGATCCCGCTGGGTGGCTGGGTCGAGGTCCGGATCGATCGGCCCGGCGTTTACCGCTACTACTGCAGCTTCCACGCGGCCCCCGACGGTTCGGCCGGCATGGTCGGGACCATCGTCGTCGGCGACGTGCCGTACGCCCCCGATTCGGTCCGAACCGGGCTGCCCGTCGTGGCCGAGCCGACCGGCGTAACCCGCCGCGTTCCGACCGACTACGCCACCATCCAGGGCGCGGTCGACGCCGCCGCTCCCGGCGACCTCGTCCTGATCGAACCGGGGATCTACCGCGAGGGCGTCACCGTCACCACACCGTCGCTGACCATCCGGGGCGCCGACCGGAACACCGTCATCCTCGACGGGGAGTTCCAGCGGCCCAACGGCATCGCCGTCTTTGCCGACGCCGTGGCGGTCGAAAACCTCACGGTCCGCGCCTACGCCCTCAACGGCGTCATCTGGAGCGGCGTCACCGGCTACCGGGGGGCCTACCTGACGGCCCTCACCAACGGCGACTACGGGATCTTCGCGTACGAGTCGACCGACGGAGTCATCGAGCACAGCTACGCCAACGGATCGCCCGACTCGGGGTTCTACATCGGCGGGTGCCAACCGTGCCGGGCGGTGGTCCGAAACGTCCTGGCCGAGCGGAACGCGCTGGGCTACTCCGGCACCAACTCCGGCGGCGACCTCTACGTCATCGAGTCGGTCTGGCGGAACAACCACGGTCCCGGCCTCGATCCCAACACCTTCGACATCGAGCCCTACCCGCCGCAGCGGGGCACCGTGTTCATGGGGAATCTCGTGGTCGACAACCGGACCAACGGCTTCACCATCCTGGGCGGCAACGACAATCTGATCACCCGGAACCGGATCGAGCGGAACGGCCGGGCCGGGGTGATGATCATCGGCCAGCAGGATCGCAACTACTACCCGTCGACCAACAACCGGATCATCGGCAACGTCGTCCGGCATTCGGGTCAGGCCGATCTGGCGATGAGCGGCTTCGGCAACGTGGGGAACTGCTTTGCCGGCAACGACTGGCGGACGGCCCGGCCGGCGGTGCTGGTGACGTTCCTGCCCTGCCAGGGGGTCCGGCTCCCCGTGTACGGCGAGCCCGCGAGCTATTTCCACCAGGCCGCGGCCATCGCCAGCTTCCTCAACAACCCGGGCGACGAGCGGTACAGCGACTGGTGGCAGAAGGAACCGCCCCCGCCACCCCAGCCCACCATGCCCGGTGGCGCCTCGGCGCCGGTCGTTCCTCCCGTCAACCCGTTCACGCCGCCGGATACCGCCCGGATCGCGATGCCGGCCCCGGTGGGGAGCTGACCCATGGACACGATCGCCATCCTGCTGGCCCGCCGTGACGCCATGACCCTGCTCTACGTCATGGTGGCGTACCTGCTCCCGTTCCTCCTGTACACGGTGTCCACCGGCCTGGCGTTCCTGGCGCTGGCCGATCGACCCGCCGCCGCCGGCCCGACGGTCCGCCGCGGCCTGACCATCCTGGTTCTCCCGATCCTCGGCCCGCTCCTGGTGCTGCTCGAGCTCGGCCGGACCCCGCCCTCCACCCATCGTTAGGCACGAGGCCGTCATGGAACCGACGATCGGCTACCCGATCCCGTCCCTGCTCCAGTCGGGACTCAACATCGTGGTGTTCTTCTTCCCGCTCATGCTCTACGCCGTCTGGGCCACGCTGGCGTTCGCCGACCTGGGTCGACGCGCCGACCTCTCGCCCGGCGCCCGGCTCGGCTGGGGCGTGATCGTCCTGGCGCTGCCCTGGGTGGGCGCCGCGCTCTATCATGCGCTCGGCCGCTCGGGGGTTCCGGGCGCGGTCCGGGGCGTCCTGATCGGCGGGGGCGTCACGGTGTACGTCGCGCTCCTGCTCCTCGGTCGACTGGTCGGCGGAATCAGCTGACGGTCCTCCCACCAGTCACGCCGGGGTCACGGTCCGGCGCGATGGTGGGCCATGCTTCGACGATCCCTTGCTCCGCTGCTCGCCCTCGCGGTCGTCACCGGCTGCCTGGCACCCGGACCGACCGCGCTCGCGCCGGTCCCGAGCAACATCCCCGAGGACATCTCCCTGGCCGAGTACCTGGCCGTCCGCCGAACCAGCAACGAACTGGGGGGCACCATTCTCGGCACGTTGGTCGGCGGCGTGCTGGGCGCCCTGATCGGCGGCAAGGTCGGCTACGAGATCGGCCGGCCCATCGATCTGGCCCGCGGCTGCGAGGACTGCGGCCTCGACGGCCTCCTGATCGGCGGCGGCATCGGCGGGGTGGGTGGGCTGATGGTCGGCGCCGCCATCGGGGCCGACGCCGGCCGGAAGGCCGATCACCGCGCCGCCATCGAGAAAGCCCGTCGCAAGAAACGGGGCCCGCGGTCCGAACCGGGCGCCTCGGCGAGGGACCCGCTCCAACCCGACCATCAGGGCTGACGCCGTTCCCCGGCTTGGGGAGCCGGCCGCGACCAAACCTCCCCCAGGCCGACACTGAAACCGGGCGCGATACCGGCCCGTATGATCAATTTGATCATACCACGAGCGTCCGATGACCACCGATGCCCACCGGCTGTTGCCGCTCAAGCCCACGGAGCTCCAGCTCCTCCTGGCCTTGTCGGAGCGGGAACTCCACGGATACGGCCTGACCCAGGCCATTGCCGAGTCGTCCGCCGGGGTCATTACCCTCGAGCCGGGTAACCTCTATCGCGTCATCAAGCGGCTCCTGGCCGCCGACCTGGTGGCCGAGTCCGTTCGCCGGCCCGCCCCCGAACTGGGGGCCGACGAGCGCCGGATCTACTACCGCCTGACGCCCCTCGGCGCCCGGGTCCTGGCGGCCGAACTGCACCGGCTCCGTTCGATCGTGACCTCGCCGACCGGGCGCACCCTGATCAAGCGATGGGCCCGATGACTCGATCCGAGCGAGTCTTTGCCCGCCTCCTCCGGATCTTCCCGGCCGACTTCCGGGCCCGATTCGGCCAGGACATGGCCGACCTGTTCCGCGACCAGCTCGCCGCCGCCCGCGCCGAGGGGCGCGGCGCGGTGGCCCGGCTCTGGCTCCGGACCGTGCCATCGTTCCTGGTGGCGGGCCTCCGCGAACGGCGCGAGGCCCGGGCGGCCCGTTCGACAAGCATCGGCGGCCCGTCCATGGTCGAGGTCCTCGTGGCGGATCTCCGCCTGACCCTCCGCCTCCTCCGCCGGAGCCCCGGGTTTGCCCTGACGGCGGTGGTGGTCATGTCGTTAGGCATCGGGGCGGTGGCCACCATCGCGAGCGCCATCAACGCGGTGGTGCTCCGCCCGCTGCCGGGCGCCACGGAGGGGCACCGCCTGATCGGGATCGAACGGCGGAGCCGCGACTACACCGACGGCGCCTCGGCCTCGGTCGACTACTACCGCTTTCTCCAGAACCGGGCCCGGACCGTGACCGGGATCGCGGCCTGGAACCGGGTGGCCCTGTCGGTGGCGTTCGACGGCCAGGGCCATGCCCTGCTCGGCAACCTGGTGAGCGGCAACTACTTCTCGGTCCTCGGCGCCCGGCCCGCGCTGGGCCGGTTCTTCTCACCGGAAGAGGACCGGAGCCCCGGCACCCACCCGGTGGTGGTCGTGTCCCACGGCTTCTGGGAACGAGCGCTCGGTGGCGACAGCACCGTCATCGGCCGGACCCTCAGCGTCAACGGCCATCCGTTCACCCTGATCGGGGTGGCCGAGCCGGGATTCCGCGGGGTCTTTACCCCGCTCCGAACCGAGGCCTGGGTGCCGCTGATGATGCGGGGCCAGCTGCGGCCCGGACAGGACGCCCCCGACGCCGCCACGCTCTGGCTCTTTGCCCGCCTGGCCGACGGCGTCAGCAAGGACGCGGCGCGCCAGGAACTCGGCGCCCTGGTGGCCGAGCGAGCGGACGACCCGGCCGAACCGGCGGCGTATCGCGAGTATCGCTACCTCCGGATGACCGACCTGAC
>JAEUJH010000805.1 GCA_016794825.1 Gemmatimonadota bacterium | reverse complement strand
TTTCCATTCTCGAATGGGTAACGTCTCACCCATGGCGTCGTCCGCTCGTTCCCGCCCCGGGTCAGGCCGGTCCTTCCGGCCGGCGGCCTGGTTGCTGCTGCTCGTCACCCTGCTCGGCGGGGTGGCGGCGGGTTGGCACGTTGCCCAGGGAGTCGGCGACGGGGGCGTGTCGCTCACCGCGCCCGGCGACCCGTCTTCCACCACTGGTCATAACGACGACGGATGCGGGCTCTGCGCCGCCGCGCATTCCACCGGTCCCGCGCCCGCTCCCCTGATCGAACTCGCCGCCGACGGCCGAGTGGCCGTGGCCCCGCCCGAGTTGGATGTCTCGCCCGGATCCGTCCTCGCCCCGCTCGGTTCCCACGGTCCCAGGTCTCCTCCCAGCCGTTCCTGATCCAACAGTTCGGCAGTGCTCCCGCCTCGGGCGCGACGGCTTCGTCGTTCCCGTTCGCGGGTTCTTGATCCGGTGAGGTTCCGGATCCGACTGATGCGTCGGGAGGCTTCGTGTTCAAACGGATGGGATGTTGGCTGGCGGTCGGGCTGGCCGTCGGGGTAATGCCGGTGGCCGCGCAGGATGGCGCGGCCGGGGTCATCAAGGGCGTGGTGCTGACCGGCACCGACCGCCGGCCGGTGCCGGCGGCGCTGGTTCGGGTGCTCGATCAGCACCTCAGCGATCAGACCCACGCCGACGGCGGTTTCCTCATCGCGCGGGTGCCGGCCGGGACCCGTCGGGTCCTGGTGGCCGCGATCGGCTACCGGGCCGCCCTCGCGACCGTCACGGTGCCCGCCGCCGACACCGTCTCCATCGAGGTCGTTCTCTCCGAGGCCGTCCTCCAGCTCGACGAAATCGTCACCACCGGCACCACCGGCGATCAATCGCGGCGCGACGCGCTCAGCCCCACCTCGGTGGTGAGCGGGGCCGCCCTCGATCGACAGGTCGACGGGACCATCGCGGCGTCGCTCCGGCACGAACCCGGCGTGGCCATGAGCGGGATCAGTCCCGCCACCGCGCAGCCCGTCATACGCGGCCTTGGCGGTGATCGAGTGGTGGTGCTCCAGGATGGCCTTCGAGCCGGCGACCTGGCCGCCACCGCCGCCGACCACGCGGTCTCGGTCGACCCGCTGACCGCGCAGCGGATCGAAGTCGTCCGCGGGCCGATGTCGCTCCGCTATGGGTCGAGCGCGCTGGGTGGCGTGGTCAACGTGATCCGCGAGGACATTCCCACCTCCCGGCCCGACGAGATTCACGGGACGCTGTCGGCCCAGGGAGCTTCGGTCAACCGAGGTGGCGCCATCGGCGGGTTCGCGTCGGCGCCGCTGGGTCCGCTGGCGGTCCGGCTCGAGGGAACCTTCCGCAAATCCGGCGACACCCGGACCCCGGTGGGCCGTCTGGTCAACACCGATCAGACCGCGGCCGACGTCGCGGCCGGCGTGGCCACGGTCGGGCGGCGGGGTCACGTCGGCGCGTCGTACCGGTACTACCACAACGACTACGGCATTCCCGGCGGGTTCGTCGGCGGCCACCCGACCGGCGTCGACATCGCCATGCGGCGGCACACCATCCGTTCCTCCGCCGAAGTCCACCCCGGCCGCGGCCCGTGGGAGAGCGTCAAGGCGGACGTGGGCCTCACGTTCTATCGGCACACCGAGTTCGAACCGAGCGGCGCGGTCGGGACTCGCTTCAAGCAGACGTTCCTGACCGGCACGATCCAGACCCGGCACCGGGGCCTCCTCGGTGGGACGGGCGGAGCGCTGGGCGTGAGTGGCCAGTATCGGTTCATCCGGACGGGCGGCACCCTCCGAACGCCGTCGACCGCCGACTACTCGGTGGCCGGGTTCGCGATCGAGGAGTACGGGTCCGGCCCGGTCCGTTTTCAGGCCGGGCTTCGCTACGACCTGGCGTGGTACGAGCCGCGGACCCGGTCGTTCATCACGATCGGCTCCGACCGCGTGCCGACCGGGCCCCGCGCCTTCGGGTCGTTCTCCGGTTCGGTCGGCCTGCTGTGGGAACTCGCGCCGGGGTTCAAGGTCGGCGGCAGTGTTGCCCGCGCCTACCGGACCCCCGATTTCAACGAACTCTATTCCAACGGTCCCCACCTCGCCTCGAATTCGTACGACCTCGGCGATCCCCGGATCGGCGAGGAAGCGGGCTTCGGGGTCGACGGGTTCCTGCGGGTCGATCGGGAACGGGTCCGGTTCGAACTCGCGGCGTTCAGCAACCGACTCTCCGACTACATCTTCCCGTCGAGCCGGGGCCGCGCGTTGATCGGCCGCCAGGGTGGCCGGCCGCTGTTCCAGTTCACCAATGAGGGAGCCCGCTTTACCGGGGCGGAGGGCGTCCTTTCCCTCGGCCTGACCGACCGGCTGGCGCTCGAGGCCACGGCGTCGTACGTGGCCGCCCGATTCACCACGGATCGGGCCCCGATTCCGGTCATCAATCCCCCCGATACCTCGTTCGTGCCGGCGTCGGAGTATCCGCCGCTGATTCCGCCGCTGTTCGGCAACGTGGAACTCCGCTACGAGCAGCCCCGGTT